>NZ_JAKOAV010000039.1 GCF_029478095.1 Pelotomaculum isophthalicicum JI
CTTCTCTTCAAACTCTGGCCAATTTATTTTAAGTATTTCTTTTATTTTCGACGAATATCTCATGTTTAAATGTTACCATATTATGGTCTCACCGGGTACCCTCAAAAATGTATACTTTCCTAAACAAGAACAAATGGGTATGATGAGCGGAATGATGGGTGGAATGAATCCCATGGAAATGATGCAGAAAATGTCCGGAATGGGAATGAAGATGATGGAACAGATGGGGAAAGATTTTAATCCTATGGAAATGTGCATAAAAATGACTGAATCCGTAAGCAAGGCGGCAGAAATGGGGAGTTACGCGACGCCGGAAGTTCGGGCGTTATTTGAGGATTGGGTAGGAGAGGTAGAAAAAGAAATATTAACATTCGTTGACACCAAGGGTGAAGTTCAGATAAAGGATATTGCCGAAAAGTTAAAAATTAACGAGGGAAGCGTGATTTTCTTTATTAGCCGTTTAGCCCAACAGGGAAAAGTTAAAATCAAGGGCATTGTTATAGGTGATAATAAAGGTGAAGCTAATAATATGGCGAAATAAACCTCGAAGTCCTCATCCCGCGAAGGCGAATTCAAGTCTATTGTTGTTAAGAAACGCCAAAAGAGCGTGACCGGTTTTAGCCTCCGGTTTGGCGGCTGCAATCCAAAAAAGGTTTGGCATTGCTCCGAAACTGATAGAAGGACATAATGGCATTTATGAGGTAGCCATTAACGGTAAAATTATTTACTCAAATCAGGGCAAATGCAAGCAAAAGCCCAGTGAAGAACAAATCTTTCAGGAGATCCTTAAATTAAAGATTTAACTTACGGGAAAACGGACGTCTCGATTTGCTAGCGATAACATTGGTAGAGTCAAGAAAATTGTGTTTTTATCCCAAACCCATCTGACTTAATGCAGGTGGGATTTTATCTTATTAAATAATATCTGTCCAGATGTTGCCCTTGATAATAGACGCGGATAATTTAATGTATTGCGCCACTCTTATTGTAGACAATATTAGAATATTATCATATAATGAAAATATAATTAAGCATAAGATTTAATGTCCCAGTAGAAAACGCATTCATTTTTATACTTTCGGTAGCAGCAGGAATTGTAATAAAAATAAAGGGGGATGATTTTGAACGAAAGGTTATTGTCCATGGAAGCAGAATTTTTAAAGGCTTTAGCACATCCAACCAGAATTCGAATTATCAAACACCTGATGAACAGCGAAAGATGTGTTTGTGAGTTTACCGAGGACTTGGATGTGGAACAATCAAATATGTCACAGCATTTGGCGATTTTAAGAAAACAGGGGATCGTCAGCTCTCGTAAAGATGGCATGAAGGTCATGTACAAAGTGAACCATCCCCAAATTTTTGAAATCCTGCAACTGATAGAAGAGGTTCTAGTATCGCAGGTTAAAGAAACCTTGAGTATATTAAATAAAGAAAAACGGATGGAGGATGAAAATGGATATTAAAGTATTAGGTGCCGGTTGTGCCAACTGCAATAAACTTGAGCAAATGGTAATTGATGTGTTAAGAGAGTTGAATGAAGAGGCAAATGTTTCGCATGTAAAAGATTTGAGGGAAATATTATCATATAATGTGATGCGGACACCGGCCCTGGTTGTTAACAACCAAGTGAAATTATCCGGAGTGGTTCCGAGTAAGGACAAGTTAAGAGACATTATTACCAGTGAGTTAAAGAAACGGGGGTAACCTATGTGGCAGAAATTTGTTGAATACCTGGTTTTTAGTTTGATGGGTTTTTCACCTGAATCACACCTGGGCTCCGCGATTAGCTTCTTTATTTACGACACAGTTAAAATCTTATTTCTGCTGGTCTTGATCATATTCATTATTGCTGTGATCAGGAGCTTTTTTCCGCCTGAGAAAACAAAGGTAGTACTGGGCAACAGGGGGGAGTTCATCGGCAACATTTTTGCGGCGGTGCTTGGTATCCTCACACCCTTCTGAAGCTGTTCCGCGGTGCCGATGTTTATCGGTTTCGTGGAAGCGGGGGTCCCGCTTGGAGTGACTTTTTCTTTTCTGATATCTTCGCCGATGGTGAATGAGGTTGCCTTGGGAATGCTTTGGATGACGTTCGGCTGGGAAATAGCCCTAATCTATATTGTCAGCGGGGTAATCATAGCCATTATTGCCGGGACGATTTTGGGCCGATTGAAACTGGAGCATCTTGTCGAGGAATATGTGTACCAAATAAGTTCCCCGGGATGCGGCTGCGCCGTCGAAGAGCATGAACAAACCTGGAATGAACGTCTTAGTTACGCAAAAGATTATACAGTACAAATATTTAAAAAGGTTTGGCTTTGGGTTATCGTCGGGATTGCTGTCGGGGCCGCGATGCACGGCTACGCCCCAGCCGGTTTCCTGGCTCAATATGCCGGCCCGGGTAACCCTTTAGCAGTGCCGCTCGCAGTTATAATTGGCATTCCTTTATATTCTAACGCTGCCGGGATGATTCCAATTGTAAAGGAACTGGTCAGGACGGGCATGGCGATGGGTACGGCACTGGCTTTCATGATGTCGGTAACGGCACTGTCTTTGCCTGAGGCTATTATTCTAAGACAGGTGTTGAAGCCAAAACTACTCGCAACCTATTTCGGTATAGTCGGTTTGGCGATTATTGGTGTAGGCTATTTGTTCAATATAATTCTGTAATTGATGTATAATAACTGTTATTAATAAGTATTTATAAGGGGACATTCCTTCCCATATTTTATCTAAAGATTAACTTAAGAAGGTGTCCCCTTTTCTTATTTGGCTTGTCCCCTTTCCTTTTACGTTGTGACCGAGGCAAATACATGATTGCCGATCCTGGTCATCACCGGCAGAGTACGTATCCATTGGTCTCTGCTGATGTCCGGATTGTAGAAGAACAACGCTCCACCTGTTGGATCCGCACCCTGAAGCGCTTGTTTGGCAGCTAGAACAGCCTTCTCATTGGGCTCAAGGTTGATGGAACCATCACCTACCGGTGAAAACTGATATACCCGGCTGCTCTTTTGATATATTACCTCCCGGATCGTTTTCGGGAAATACGGGCTCGCCAGCCTGTTCAAAATAACAGCTCCGACGGCAACCTGCCCTTCGAAACTTTCTCCTCTCGCCTCAGCGTGAATTAGCCTGGCCAGAAGCATCAAATCCTCCCTGGAAATATCGCCGCGGGATAATGAACCCTCTCCCTGCGGCTTTTCAGGAATAATCAACACTTGCCCGGGTATGATTAAGCTATCGGACAAATTGTTGACCTTCATCAGTTCACGGACCGAAACCTGGTGGTAACCCGCAATATCATATAGAGTATCACCTTTCCGGACAATACAACTTAAAATGGAATCGGACTGGTCCGTAATTTGAGCACCTGTGTTCTGAAAACACTCGCCGCGCGGCACGGCAATTGTCAATATCGCCAATGACGCCAAGGTTAATAACGTTACTTTTAACAAGTTTACGGCAAGTCCTGGAACATATTTACTCATTTTCTCCTCCTTTCCCGAATCCAAAAAATATTCTGCGCATCTATCAATTTTGTATGCATTTATTTTTATCCGGTTAAATTTATTTACTTCTTTTGAAATTATTGCCATTTTAAATAAAAAAATACCTCTTCTATAAAAACCATGCCCATTCCATCAGAGATACACAGAATGATGCAATATTTAATCCGCCATTTGTTATGTGATGACGGTCACATAAAACATACTTAAATAAAAGTAAAATTTATGCAAAGGCACTTTATCCTAAATGAAATAGCCTAAGTTGGCAGGTGATAACATGAATACGGCAAAAGAACAACTTCCGGAGGAAAAACCCGCATCCAATCTGGGGAACAAAGACGAACACCGTGAATTTGCCACGACATTAGAGCAATACTTAGATAGCGTTGATGAAAGCGTATTTGAGGAAAACGAGAAAAAAACTGAAAAAAATATTGAAACACGTTTACAAAAAGTCTTGCTAGATCGCTCACTAACAGACTACGGCGGTGTCCGCAATTTAGATCAAGCTGTTGAAACCTTCCTGTTATCCTTGTTATCCATGCAAGGAAATCAGGGTCTTAATTCGATAAAAGGAATGCTATATTTGAAAATAGCTTGGCTGTACCGCTATAAAAAAAATGAGGCAAAAGAATCATATTATATTGAAAAGGCCCTTTTATCCCTTATGTCCGCATATAAAAATGAGGTTTTCCAAGAGGCTCAAAAAGAAATAAATATTACGTATTTGATTGCTGTTTTATATTTCAGAACTGGCAAATATCCTGAAGCAGCCAGATGGCTGGAAAGGATTTTACGACGCCAGAATAAGTCAGTTCAACCCGCGGTGGCAAAACAGGCCAGGGAGCTATGGGCTGAAGTGCGGCAAATATTACGTAAAACAAAATAATTTCGCTCTTTTAATAAAGCCTCAAAATCGCCGCTTATTTATACCCACATATCAACTATTCACAAATCACTAAGTAATTCAAAAACCCGTCCTCTGCTAAAGGGCGGGTTTATCAATCTCTTTCTTTTCGCTGTACAGCACGAATATCTATATCCACCAGCAAACGGTAGGGTTTGCACATCTCCAGCAGACGCGAAGTAGTCCTTTCCCCCAGATATTCTTCCAGATCCTCCGGCGTGATATTGGTTGTCACAATAATCGGCAGGCAGTGGTTCAAGCGGTAATTTATGATCGAATAAATTTTGTTCCGCGACCACTCAGTATAGTTGTGGGCGCCCAAGTCATCTAAAATAAGCAGAGGCACCTGGCGGGCGGTTTCAACCAGATCAAACTCCGTGTAGTCGCTGGAATAGCGCGCGATATCGTATGTCGACCTGATCTGATCCAACAGGTCGGGCACTACAACAAAAAGGGCTATCTTCCCTTTTCTTAATAAAGCATTGGCAATGCTGCAAGCCAGAAAAGTTTTACCACTCCCCACTTGACCGGCAAACATTAGTCCATCCGTGTGGGGATCCTGCAAAAATTTTGCGATAAATTTTTTGGCAGCTTGATATGCCAGTTGCGCAAGCTCATAATAAGAAATACCTTTGCTCTTATCCAGACAGTCTCTGGCGTAATACTTGAAGTTAAAGTTGGCTAATGAACAGTTTAATAGTTTTTGGGGTAAACGGGAATTTTTAAAAAGCCTCGCCATGGCTTTTTGCTTGCCGCAACTGCAGGGCACTGCCACTTCTCCCTGAAGGATAATCCCGCGGTCCCCGCACAGATCGCAAGCCTTGCCCAATATTTCCTACCTCTTTTCTTAAATATACCTAGATGTACAGAGTTTTAATAAAAGCTTTCTTCCGGGAGTTATTTTTTTCGACTGTACCCAAGTCACCTTTTCCAGCTTCGCTACCCCGCGCCGTTCGGCTTGAACGGCGGCTCTGAAATTCCCGGTCATATTCCGCTATTGCTTCCAAGGTCCTAAGGTTATTCTTTTCCCAGCCCATCAAGATAGTGTTAATATATCTAAAGTTGTGCTTACCTCTTAAAACGGCTTGCCTCAACGCTTCAACCACCAACCCGGCATCTCTTTCCGCCGCCCACTGCTCAATTTGCTCTATCTCCAACGGAGATAATGCCCGGCCGAACTCGTTTTCGAATATCGGAATCAAGCCGGCCGCGTTTTCATCAAACTTCTTATTGTCAAAATCACGGCCGTTAACTGTAATCCTTAAGAGTTTTTCAGACTCCTCGATTTCCTTCGCCCGAATCCCCGCCCATATATCCGAAACCTTTAAAAAAAGAGGTTCAAAATCATACCCTTCAAAAATTACTTTCCGGTAGCTGTCAAAATACTCGCTGACTGCTATAATTTCTTTTTCCATTAAACTAGCGAGTTCCTTTTTAATCCTGGAAGGTTCGGCTTCCATGCAGTCGGCCAAGGTTTCCGGACTTGGATATAACTCCTTCTCCTCAACATAAAGCCTGATCATCTGAATCAACATGATCATCTGAAAGTCGGAAATACCGATCTTATTATAAATTCTTAACAATATATTGGGGATAGTGGTTGAACCTTCAAGCACCAGTTCTGATCCAAAGGCTGCTGTAATATTGACCTTTTGGTCACATTTGACGATTTTTTCCTTGTGTCGTTCAACCATAAGACCGTAAAACCTCCCCTAGTCTGTCCTCATAATTATTTTATGGTAAGGCTGGATATTTGTCCACCCTCGTTCTACCCCGTAAAACGTCTGTTGATCATTTCATTGCGTTCCGTCACATTCCCCCTAACTTATAGTCAGCAAGTTGTTTGCACGCTTTCGAAACTGTCAACAAGTTTCTTTTAAAACGAGTAGTTTTGAGATGCCTTGGGAACTATAAGAAAAAACAACATCTGCATATTCATCCAAAGGGGGTCCCGGCATGTCTTTAAAAGTTGGCATCAATGGTTTCGGACGCATCGGCCGCAATGTTTTCCGGGCTGCGATGAAAAGAACAGATATCGACATCGTAGCCGTCAATGACCTGACAAACGCTTGCACCTTGGCGCACCTTCTTCAGTATGACTCGGTGCATGGTTATCTTGACGCCGATATATACGCGAACGAAGAAAGGGAATTCAGGGTTAACGGTAAAGAGATCAAAGTCTTCGCCATTCCTGAACCGGGCGCTATTCCCTGGAGCGATTACGGAGTAGACATAGTGGTTGAATCCAGCGGCCGGTTTACCGACCGCGAGAGCGCCTCGAAACACTTAAACGGCGCCAAAAAAGTTATTATCAGCGCCCCGGCCAAAAGTGAAGATATTACCATCGTCATGGGAGTAAATGAAAACAAATATGATCCGGTCAGGCACCAAATCATTTCCAACGCTTCTTGCACCACAAATTGTCTCGCGCCTATTGTCAAAACTATTCATGACGTGTACGGCATTTTACACGGCCAAATGACTACCATCCATTCTTACACAAATGATCAACAGATATTAGACTTGCCGCATAAGGATCTTCGCCGGGCAAGAGCCGCGGCGATGTCTATAATCCCCACGACTACCGGAGCAGCCAAAGCTGTAGCGCTGGTCATACCGGAGCTGAAAGGCAAGCTGAACGGCCTTTCCATGCGCGTACCTACTCCCAACGTTTCCACAGTGGTATTTTCGGCTGAAATTTCCCGGCCATCCACTGCGGAAGAAATTAATGAAACGCTCAAAACCGCGGCGGCAGGTCAGTTAAAAGGCATTCTCGCTTACAGCGAACTCCCTCTCGTTTCACATGATTACAATGGAAATCCACACTCAGCCGTCATCGACGCTCTGTCTACAATGGTCATTGACGGCGGTATGATTAGTGTAGTGGCTTGGTATGATAACGAATGGGGCTATTCCAACCGGGTTCTTGACCTTGTTTCTTACATAGAAAAAAGGGGCATATAAAGCAATAAGGCTTCCAGCATGGAAGCCTTAATCATCTTGCTTATATTTGCTAGATGAAGAAACAGCAGCAACCGAAAATCAAAAAGATAAAGATCAGGAATACTATGAAACCGATGCCGCCCAAACCTTCAGCTTTAGCTTCCATACTTTTACCTCCCTATCATTTTATATTAATATACGTAATCCCCGATCAATCGGTGCTTGTTTCATTGACACCAAAGACAAATTCGCTTCTGGTGACCTTTGGGCATACAAGAAAAAAAGGAGCTTCGCGCCCCTTTACCAGATCAAGTAAATTTTATTAATATGTGTATATATATTAATCAATTACAGGCCGGGGGTACAAACCGGAACTCTTCACAATATCAGGCACAACTTCCGGCCAGGAGATGGCTATTATGTGAAACCCGGATACTCCTTTAACCTCTTCCTTGATATACTTAATTTGTTCAAGACAGATATTTTTGCCCTCTTCCTGCTGGTTTTCCGCGTTTTTCAGGCGCCGGACGATATCATCCGGTACAATCATGCCCGGCACACTGGTTTGCAGAAATCTGGCCGCCCGCCAACTTTTCAGGGGCGTAACCCCGGCCAGGATATAAGCTCTTTCGTGCAACCCGCGTGCCACACACATCTCCATAAACCGGGTGAAACGTTCTAAATCGTAAATGGTCTGCGTCTGAATGAATTCCGCTCCGGCGTTGATCTTTTTCTCCAGCCGGTCAACCCGGTATTCAAAAGGATCGGCAAACGGGTTGGCCACCGCGCCCACGAAGAACCTTGGCTCCTGGCCATTGAACGCTTCCCCGGAAAAAAACAATTTTTCATCCTTCATCCGCCTGACCAGTCTAATTAATTGGATCGAGTCCACATCGTAGACATTCTTAGCCGTGGGATGGTTGCCGAACATCTGGTGGTCGCCGGAAAGGCACAACAAGTTGCGTATACCAAGGCTGTATGCCCCCAGCAGATCACTCTGAATGGCAATCCGGTTACGGTCCCGGCAGGTCATTTGCACAACCGGCTCAATACCCTCTCGGAGTATATGGACTCCGGCGCCTATGCTTGACATCCGCACCACCGCCGTCTGGCAGTCTGTGATATTGGCCGCGTCCACATAGTCTCCCAGCAACCGGGTCTGCTGGACAATCATTTCTGCGGAAGCATGTTTCGGCGGGCTAATCTCGGCAGTTACCGCAAGCCGGCCGCTTTTGAGAATCTGTTTTAATTTGCTTTTTCCGGATTCGATCCGCTCATCACATCCTCAATGACCATTTTGCGCGGCCCGCCGTCCCGGGACCGGGACCAGTCTTTTGGCGGCACAATTTCCTTGAGCGTGTCCAGTCGCCCGAGAATTTTTAACCTGTCGTGGATTAGCTGCCAGGCGCAATCGACATCTCTGTTAATCTCACATTTGCCGTTCTGAGAACCGCCGCAGGGACCGTTCAGAATGCTTTTGGCGCACCGGATAACCGGGCATATGCCGCCAGTCAGGTTTAAAACACAGTCGCCGCACAATCCGCAATACTCTTCCCAGAAACCGTGCCTTTTGGCGCCGCCGGCAAACCTTGTGTTCATAGCGGAAACCACATATTTATCTTTATAGCGCCCGGCCAGGTATTGGGGACCGATCCCACAGGCCAGCGATATTATAGCGTCCACATCCCTGACAGCACTGTCCAGAGCGTCGATATACTCCGGCTCGCACTGGCGGGTGGCCACGCAGGTGACAGTTTCCAGGGGTTTGCCTTCCTGGCGGCGCTTAATCCTCAGCGCGCTTGCCAGAATCTCTGTTTCCTTTTCTCCCCCGGTCAGACAAACAGTGACACACCCGCCGCAACCAACAAGCAATACCTTATTACAACTTTCGATGTAACCCGCGATCTCGGCAACTGGTTTTTGTTCAGCTATAATCATGTTTGCTAAACCAATGCCCGGTCAACCAGTTGATTAAGAAACATGCGCCTTGCGTTTACCTTGCGCTCTTCAACTGTTTTCCCCAGTTGCTCATTGCAGTTCAGGCCTGCAGTTGCCAATTCCATCACATCCGTCCTCATTTTTAAATAAAATCACGTTCAGGACGCGACTTTGTCCTTAGTATAATATTCAAAGAGTTCAATGTCAATTCTCTTGCCGGCACAGTAACAAGTGCCGCCATTACCGGTGGTATATTTACCACTTTTTCTGTACATAATAGAAATACTCCTCTTTGGTCAAGCTTTGGTGAGTTCTATCTCTCCCCGTCCAGCATGCAGCTGGACATTTTTTTGCTCTTGACGCTGAGTGCTAGTTTGATTATAATAGTTATCATGCAAAACCTCGGGATGTAGCGCAGTTTGGCTAGCGCGCTTGCCTTGGGAGCAAGAGGCCGGGGGTTCAAATCCCTCCATCCCGACCAGAGCTGAAATCGGAGGGTAGAAGTCAGATGTCTGATTAATATGGAATTCAGCAAAGCCGAATCCGATCGTACTATCTGGCGTCCGACCTCCGACGACCGACATCTGTTATGGAGGGGTTCCCGAGTGGCTAAAGGGAGCAGACTGTAAATCTGCCGTCGACGACTTCGCTGGTTCGAATCCAGCCCCCTCCACCAAAATAATGGATAAGAAAGATATAGATTAACGCGGGCCATTAGCTCAATTGGTAGAGCAGGCGACTCTTAATCGTCAGGTTTGGGGTTCGAGTCCCTAATGGCCCACCAAAAACAAGCTTATAATTAATTTTGTTACTAACACTTTTTAGACAAGGAAGAGCTAAATTCCTTGTCTAATTTTTTGGACTTGGAGGTAAATATTGTAACAAGCTGCACATACTCTGGTTTTAAAGGACAAAACATAATTACCACCCCCCAGGATATTAACTATATTTTATCACCAATACCTACGGGGCTTCGATCTTTTTCGCAGGCTTTTTCAATAAAAAAGCCAGAGGGATCGCAATGAATATAAACAACGCCGCCACAATAAAGGTGTCGTCTATGGCCCGGACCAGGGATTCCTCGGCCACAAGCCCTTCCAAAACCGCCATTGCCGCGCCGCCGGCATCCGCTACCCCGGCATACGTAAGATATCCTTTCAACTGGCTCAAAAGAGAAACAGTGTTAGAATTGATAGACATCCCATCAGCCAAACCAGCGTAATGAAAAACTTGCCTGTTTTGCATTACTGCGGTAAGAATAGCTATGCCAAAAGAACCTGCTACCTGGCGTGTGACGTTGCTTAGGGCAGAAGCCCTGCCCACCTGGTTGACCGGAACAGTATTCATACCAGCGGTAGTAATCGGCATCATCGCCAGGCCCATACCCAAGGATCTCACGGCTGCCAGGAGCATTATGCTATAATTGCTTGTATTCAAACTCAGGTTATGGAATTCCAAAGTCCCCCAGGCTGTCAGTGTCAAACCGGCAACAGCCAGGACTTTTGGGCCAAAACGGTCGAAAAGAAAGCCGCTTATGGGCATCATCAGCGCTGTCACAATGGCGGCGGGCATTAATATCAGGCCGGTTTCATAAGGAGTCAAAAACAACAGGTCCTGGGTAAAAAGAGGTATTAAAAAAACTCCTCCATACAGGCCAATCGTAATCAGGCTCCCGGCAAAAACGCTGATTGAGAAAACACCATTTTTAAACAGTCTCAGGTCCAGCATCGGCTGGTCATGGTTGAGTTCCACAATTACAAACAAAAGCAACGCGTAAAAGGAAAAAGTAAGTAAAGCTACTATATAATAAGAACTCCAACCTTCTTTTGTTCCTTCGCTCAGTGCCAGCAGCAGGGTAAAGCAGCCTAAGGTGGAAGTAATAAAACCCAATAAATCAAATTTCAAGTTTTGGCGCAGCAGGCCTTCCGGAAGCAATATATAAGCTAAAAAGAGGCCCGTGACGCCAATGGGAATATTCATTGTAAAAAGAAACCGCCAGTTTAGATGGTCTACAATGTAGCCGCCCAGAGTCGGTCCGATAGCCGGGCCGCATACCGCCGCCATACCCCAAACCCCAAGCGCCAGGCCTATTTTCTCCCTGGGGACGATCCTGTAAACAATAGCCATGCTAACCGGCATAATAGCTCCGCCACCGATACCCTGTATCACCCTAGCCGCCACCATGGAACTATTGTTCCAGGCAAGGCTGCATAGCACCGAGCCTAGTATAAAAATAGCTGTACAGATAAGATAAACCCGCTTGGTGCCCAGACGGTCCCCGAGGTAGCCGGTAACCGGGATCACTACCCCGGATGTCAGCATATACGCGGTCAAAATCCACTCGGCATCTTCCGCCGAAACTCCGAAGATAGACATCATTTTGGGCAGCGCCACATTAATAGAGCTGTTGTTGAGTATCGCCGCGAAGGCGCCAAGAACCACCACTAACAGCGGCAGCCAGAAGGAATCATTTTGAGAGGCTTCCCGCTGTTCCAAAATAGCCACATCCTTTTAGCAGTAATTAGTTATTGATCTTGTATGCTTGATGTTAGTGTCCGAGTAAATCCGTTCGTAAAATAGTGATCCACCGTTCAGCTTGTTTTAATTTATCTTCCATCATTGATTCCAATGCGGGTATACGGGCAACACCGGCATCCTTAATCGTATAAACCCGCTTGCCGCGGGTAACCGGGTTATCCCACTCCCCGCATATATATCCCCGTTCTTCCATTGTTCGCAGCAGGGGGTACAAAGCGTTTGTGTTAGGCGTATAAATATCTTTCGTGCGCCGTTTTATTTCCGTAGCCAGCTTATTTCCGTGCGCTGGCCCCTGCTGAAGTATTTTAAGTATATATAACCCGATAATTAGCCTCATTAGGGTTTCTTGGTCATCCGTTTTTTCTCGCATAATTACACCTTTTTATTATTAATAATATTATTATTTATATCAAATAAATTTTACCTAAGTCAATATCGCTTAAAAAAAATTAGTATATTACGGTAGTAGGTAAGTCAGCCCTGAGTATTTATCTGGAAACAATAACCGAACCCCCAAAGCCCGAATTATAAAGGATTTGTCAGAATTACGGCGAAATGATGAAACTATATTGCAAGCTAATAAGCATGAATTAAATTTGCAACATTCAAGGGTATGGAAGCTTAGGAGGAAAGTAAACATTGGCACAGAAAAGCAAAAAGAAGAAACACTTTTGGCGCTTTGTGCCGCTATCTTTTAGCGCTGCGGTATTCATAGCGATTGTCGCCGGTGGTTATGTGGTCTATACAAGTGTTAGAGATATGCCCGTTTTCAGCCAGGCAGCCATGCAATCCGGCACAGAAACATTGATCTATGATAAAGACGGAAATTTGATCACTCAATTAGGAACAAAATATAGCGTCCCGGTCAGTCTTAACAAAATACCCGAACAGGTAAAAGACGCATTTCTGTCAATAGAAGATCCTCATTATTACGAACACCACGGGTTTAGTCTGCGCGGGATAGCAAGAGCCGCCTGGAATGACTTAGACACCGGCTCACTTGTGGAAGGCGGCAGCACCATCACCCAACAACTGGTTAAGATGTCTTTTCTAAGCCCGGAGAAAACCATAAAAAGAAAGATCCAGGAAGTTATTCACACCACATATTCTTGATTTTGTGGCCAAAGCGGCAAGAGTAGCGTTGGAAGCCGCCTGGTTTCAAAAATGGCTTGTCCACCGCCGGCTCCGGCCGGAAGAGTTCGGAGGACGGGTCCAGAACCTTTTGACGGGCGCCGCCTGCTACCCGGTTAACCCGGAACTGCTCAATTCACAAGCAGTTGCCGAAGTTTTCGACAAATATGGCAGTTACCTGCTGCCGCAGGCCTATCCGGAAGGCTGCCCCGCGCATCCCGCCTACCCAGCCGGCCACGCTTGCTTTACCGGAGCCGGGGTTACTATGCTGAAGGCGTTCTTCAAGGAATCTTTTATCATCCCCAATCCGGTCATGGCCAGTCCTGACGGTCTCTCGCCGCTTCCTTACAAAGGTCAAATGTTTAGAGGTGAATTATGCAGGAATCAAATAATCATCGGTGGTGGGTGATGGCCGCGCTGGCAGTCGGCACATTCATGGCGCCGCTGGACGGCAGCGTGGTAAACATAGTCCTGCCGCAGATAGCCGGCTACTTTCAGTCGGACCTGGCTTCAGTGGAATGGGTGATCATGTCCTACCTGCTAGTCATCTCCAGCCTGCTGCTGATTTACGGCAGGCTGGGGGATATGTACGGGCATAAAACAGTTTATGTAACCGGCTTTATTATTTTCACACTTGCCTCCGTACTCTGCGCGACGGCCCAAAACTTGGCTGTTCTAATCGCCTTCCGGGTAGTCCAAGCCCTAGGCGCGGGGATGATGATGGCCATCGGCCCGGCCATTATCGCTGCTACTTTCCCACCCGGCGAGAGGGGTAGGGCGCTAGGCTTGATCGGCTCAACTGTAGCGGCTGCCCTGGCTTTTGGACCTACCATCGGGGGGGTATTAAGTGACTACTTCGGGTGGCGGTCGGTTTTTTACATCAACTTGCCCATTGGTATAGTAGCCATAACGGCCTCATCCATCGTGCTCCGGAGAAGCGTTGCGACCAAACGGCAGAACTTTGACTTTGCCGGAGCCGGGTCGGCCTTTTTAGGGTTGTCTTTCCTTCTTTTTGCATTAAGCTATGGGCAGTCCTGGGGCTGGCGGTCCGCCGGCGTCTGGGCATTGTTAATAGCGGCGCTGATTCTATTGGCTACTTTCATTTTTGTGGAAAAAAGAGTGCCGGAACCGATGATGGACCTTACACTGTTTAAAAGCCGTCTTTTCACTATGGCCAACTTGACCTCGCTCTTAAACTTCATGGCACAGTTTTCGGTTGTTTTTCTGATGCCTTTTTATCTATTGTTTTACCGTGATAACCCCGTACTCCTTTGACGGCCAGGGGAGCGCTGGCGAATACCATTATCAGCCAAGGCGATACAATCATGAATAAGACTAAACTCCAGGCATAAGAGAAAACAAACATTCCCGAGAGAAATTTTACCGCCTTGTCTTTACCCAAAATGATGGCCAAAGTGCGGCGTCCATTTTTTTTGTCCCCGTCAAGATCCCGTATATTATTTGACATTAAAATAGCGCCGATTAACACCGCGGTCGGCACCGAAATCAAGAGAATTTTGAGATCAACCGTACCGGCTTGAATAAAAAAGGATAACAAAATAATAACAGGACCCATAAATACACCGGCGACTAGTTCGCCGTAAGGCGTGTAAGCGATAGGCCAAGGTCCTCCGGAGTAGAGGTAACCCGTTAACATACAGGCGGCTCCAACTATTGCAACCAGCCAACTGCTATTGAAGCTAATAAATAAACCTAAAAAAACCGTAATTATCAAAAGGATAATAGCTGAGTAAAACACCGTCTTTGCTCCGATGCCATCCCTGACGATCGCTCCGCCGATGCCTACCGAATCCATAGTGTCCAGCCCGCGTTTAAAATCATAATACTCGTTGAAAATATTGGTGGCTCCCTGAATAAACAAACATGCGGCCAGCATTGCCAGAAAGATAGGATAATTTATTCGGCCGGATTTTGCTAACGCCAGTGAGGTACCGATCAAAACCGGAATAAAGGAAGCCGTAAGTGTATGCGGCCGCATAAGCCGCCACCAGACTTTCGAGCTATCCCCGCTCTTTCCGGGGGGTCTTAACAATTGCTTGCCCTTCTGGAAAGTCGTTTTCACCAACTCACCACCAGTTCATATTCTCTTATACCGTTAGATTGCTTCATTTTTACACAAGTTCATTTAATTTAATAACTTCAATCTGGCCGTCCAGCAATTCATCGAATTTTTGAGCGACAGCCTTAAAATGAGGGGTTTCAAAATGAATTCTAAAGGCTTCCTGGTCCGCATATTTTTCAAAAAGCACCATTTCAGCGGGTTTATCTATAGATACATGGGGTATGAACATTAAACATTCCTTTTCTTTATCCCTAACTTCCTTGGCCTGCTTAATGAGCTCTTCAGCCAGTAAAGCTTCCTTTCCCGGTTTGGCTTTTAATTTTGCCACTAATGTAATCACTTAAGAATCTTCCTTTACAAATATATAATAGCCTGACACATAATAATATGAAATTCGAAACAAACTATGGATTCCCGCAAACAACAATGCGTGAGTCGACGGCCAACATACCTTGTGGATAGGCAAATACAGGGTTTAAATCAATCTCTTTAATCCGGGGCTCTTTCTCCACAAGCCTGGAAACCTTAAGGATGATGCCGGTTAACGCGTTGATGTCGACCGGCGGGCGGCCGCGGTAGCCTTTTAAAACAGCGCTGCCTTTAATCGAATTAATCATATCTGTCGCATCCTTTTTCAGTAACGGAACCTGGCGGTAGGTGATATCATTAAACAACTCCACCAGGGTACCCCCCAAACCAAAAGCGACCACCTGACCAAACTGTGGATCAGTAGTCATGCCGACCAGTAATTCCACACCCGGTGAAGCCATCGGCTGAACCGTCACCTGAGATTCCGGATCAATCATACGGACTTTTTCCATAATACCGCGGTAAGCCAAGCGCACTGCTTCCTCATCTGCCAGCCCCAGGCGGACGCCGCCGGCATCAGTTTTATGTGTAACAGTCCGCGAGCGCACTTTGAGCGCCACCGGGAATCCGGTTTCTTTCGCAACCTGCACGGCTTCGTCCTCATCCGACGCCACCCGGCAGGAGTTTACAGGAATACCCGCCGCCTTAAGCAGCGCTCCCGCTTCGTCCTCAAACAGCAGATTCCGCCCTGACGCGACGGCGTGGTCAACAATCTCATTAATCGTCACGGTCATTACCACCTTTTCGCCGCATGCCGTAATGCACCAGCGCCGCCGCCGCCACAGCGGTTTTTTCCGGCGCGGTGTAAAGAGGCACACCGGCATTTTGCATGAAATCCTGATCCGCCCGGCAACCCTGCCAGTTCCCCACGAAATTAACAATTAACGGTTTTTTATATTTCTTATGGGCATTGATCAGTTCAATTGCAGGAAGCTCCCAGGTTTTATGCAGGCAGTACACCGCGAGAAGCAAGTCAACGTTGTCGTCTGCCAGCATCGCCTCGGCCAGGCCGCCATAAGTCGGGCGGCTAAAGCCCAGGCCGGCCGCATCCAGCGGGTTTTTCAAGACAACCGGCGGGTTGTCGGAACCGATAATCTGCTTCACCCGGCTGACGGTTTCTTCATGTAAAGGTGGAATGACACACCCGGCCGGCGCCAGGTGGTCAATCATGACGACGCTCGGCCCGGCGGTGTGCGTAAGAATTCCCACCCGGTTACCTCCCGGCAGCGGCTGGAGCGCCAGAGCCTTACAGGCGGCGACCAACTCGGAAGCGCTGTTTACCGTAAAAACCCCGTGCTGATGTAAAATGTCCCGGTATAGTTGAAAGGACCCGGCCGAACTGCCCGTATGGGTTTGTGTGTAGTAGTCGGCTTCCGCCAGTCGCCCGGCTTTGTAAACCACCACCGGTTTTTTCCGGGCCACCCTGCCGGCGGTGCGAACGAACCGCCCGGCGTCGGCGGCGCCTTCAATAAACACCCCAATGACGGCAGTCGAATCATCGTTTTCCAGGTAATCGAGACAATCGGCGAAACCCAGGTTGGAACAGTTTCCCACTCCGATAAACTTGTTTATGCCTATCCCCTCGTCAATAGCCATGTGAATAGTAGTCAGCCCGATGCCCCCGCTCTGTGAAATTATTGATACTTTTCCAGCGGGTATCTTGAGCGGGTAAAAGGTGCTGTAGAAATTACCGTCGTTGTTAATCATTCCGAGAGTATTCGGGCCAATCATCGGCAGCCTGTATTTTTCAGCTGCCGCAATCAGGCATTTCTCGAGATCGTGCCCAACATCACCCGTCTCCCTGTAACCGCCGGCATTACATATAACTCCTTTCACGCCGGCGCGGCCACAGCTCTCCACAGCTTTTACCGTAGCGTACTGATTTAAGCAGATCACCGCCAAATCAACCGGCTCCGGCACATCCTCCAGACTTTTATAAACCTTGCATCCGAGCACCTGTTCATGACGTGGGTGGATCGGGTAAACCTTCCCGGTAAATCCACCATGCAAAATGCTTTCGAGAACATTGTAACCGACCCGGTCAGGGGTGTTGGTAACACCAAACACAGCCACCCGCTTTGGATAGAAAACAGGACGCAGGTCTACCGGCCCCGTGCCAGCCATGATACTCACCTCCCCGTAATAAAGAAAGTAATGTAATAAGTTACATATCCTAACTTAACTTAAATGTAATATTATTATATTATAATTAGTAAGCGTTTAACAGAAACACGCTCCGGAGGTGTCTTGTGTCTGGCAAAACAGCAAATTTAGAGGAAAAATCCAGCATAATAGTAAATCAAGAGGAAAAATCCGTTAATATCATCACCAAAACCATACGGTTATACTTTGCTAAAATGCGCTGCAATGAACGCTGTTATCATTTACATGCCGCTCATGTAAATTGGAAAGAGCTTGCCCTTTCATCTCTGGGTTGCATCTTAAGCACGGGTTTCATTACATTATTAAGCACTCATCATGGTGTGCCGCTGATGATTCCGTCTTTCGGGGCTTCTGTCATCGTGTTGTATACAGCTTGTCATTTTCCCATGGCCCAACCGCGCAACGTTGTTGGCGGGCATGTGATATCCGCGTTTTCCGGTGTTTCTGTATATCAGTTATTTGGCAACGACTGGTGGGCAATCACACTGGCAGTAGTTTTAGCTATGACCTTGATGACCCTGACCGGCACCCTCCACCCGCCTGGCGGCGCGACAGCCTTTGTCGCGGTTTATGGCGGGCAAAATTTCAGTTTTATCCTGGCGCCTGTGCTTATCGGATCGAGCATACTTATTTTAATTGCATTATTAATTAATAATATATCACCGGCAAGAAAATATCCTCAATATTGGTTATGAATATTGTTTCATCAAAATAAAGCCCCCGGACCTGACAGACATTTTTGTCTGCCCGTGTCCGGGGTAAACATTGTTTCAGGTCAAATGTTCAGCAATTATTGGATAACGCCAATCGCTCTCCAATAAGGCAGTGATACTAATATGGCAATAAAAACCGACACAGTATAGATTAAGCCGAATAAAGTAATATGACTCGGAGCCCACCCTTTGTTCCCGGTCATACCTTCAGCCATTAAAATCCACGGCTGTTGATAACCTAACAGGAAGAAGTTGATGGCGGCCAGATAAGCCATGGATGCCACCAATGGGTGAATGTGAAAATCATTAAATACCGGGATTAGCACAACAGCTGTAAGCGCGGCAGTCGTAAAGCCCCATGGAACGTCGATAAAGCGGATGACGAATAGACCAAGAGTAAAAATAATCATAAAAGCCAGGGGACTATGCGCTAAATTAAGGATGGTCGGCCTAATGAGAGGTTCAAACCAACCCGCTATTTGCGCAAACCGGAAGAGAGCCGAAAGTCCGACAGTCACGCCGAAGAACATGACCACATCCCAGTTGATGCCCGTGTTGATCTCCGGTCCTTTAATGATTCCGGTCGCGATTAGGATAAACAGAGCGCCCAAGGCTGTTGCCGGTGTCGGAATACCATGTATTCTCTCGGTGGCGAACAATACCAGTGAACCAAGAAGAACGACCAATGTAATTATTTCATCGCGCGTCATACTACCCAGTTTTTTATATTCTTCCTTGAAAGTATCAACCGGAATACCTATTGGCTGCTTGGGCTTCGCAATTAAAAACGCCAGCACAGCATATAAGATCGTCACGACAAACCAAGGCAAAGCCAGGATTTGGAACCACGCGTCAAACGTAGCCAGGGGCTTCAGCTCCGGAGGCAAGAAACCCTGCATGATCGGCCCTGACAGGGAGCCGGTGAGCCAGCCGGTACCGGGAAAGACGCACATACCCCAGGCCAGCAGGGTGACAAAAGCAGCTCCTTTTGAACGGTATTCCAGTTTACAAGCTTCAACAATACCCATGGCAATTGGTATGACAATCGCTATCCGCACAGTAATGGAAGGGGTCAGGGCCGAGAGAGCCACACCAATTATTAACCAGCTTAAAGCCATCGACGCCCAGCTAGGTGTAAAGCTCTTTAATACCATATAGGCGACTCTTTTGCCAAGACCGGTTTTTTGCAGGACAAAACCAAAATACAAGGCCGGGATCAAGGTCCAAACCGCGGAACTGACGAATCCATTGGCAATTGTACTGTACAAATCCGCTGATGTATACGCCTTCTGAGTCGCGGGGTTAATCAAATAGTTCTGGAAGGCGAATAAGATCGCCAGGCCGCCGCAAAGTATAACCGATCCGCCTGCCAAAAACGGCAAGTTGCCAGGCCGGAATACCCACATACCCAAAGCGATGATTACCGTGGCCAACATTAAATGGCCCATGGGTTGCAAACCGGCAAAGGGTTTAAATAATGCAATAATTAAACCAATTATAACAAACACGAGAACACCGAGCACTTTTCTGTCTTTCAACACTTTTCTCCTCCCTTCAATAAAAAAGCTGCTTTTGCAAGTTCCAGATTGTGAATAAAAACGCTTTCAATAAAATAAATACAGTGTCTTGTATCCGCAGCGCAGTTAAACCATTGTTATCACTCCCCTTAAAATGAATTTATCCTTCTGGCAACCTAAACTGATCAGCCAGGATATAAAAAAACACCTATTGATAACTCCCACCTCGAACACGTATTTATTACAATAAACATACTTATCCGGTGTACAATACTTTTATAAAGCAACATGATACTCATGTTGCTTTATAATGTTTCATTGTAATTTATGCAATATTCATACCATTCGCTGATTTATGCCATAAATTTGTTAACATCCCTTAAATTAGCTGCATATTTTCATTTTCTTAGAAGTATTTTAAGCTACGACCGTGATAAAGACTGGATTACTTAAGATAGAACAGATGCCGTTGCATAATACTAAAATATTCTACCCGCAGCGGTTTATTAGAAGATTGTCCAATAATCTCACACAACGTATGATTATTGGACAGACACCTAACTTTGAAGCGTGTGGTGAAAACATAATTACTGCCCACATCGTTTGTTTTATTAAAGTGTTCAATAATCTCACACAGCGTACGATTATTAGACAGAAACCCAACTCTTAAATGTGTAAATAAATATTCTCAAATATAAAAGCACTCCTATCTCTCCGATTATTCAATCCAAGAAAATCAGGGGTGCTTTCACAGTTGCCGGTCAAAATACCCACGGTTGGTTAACCCACTCTTATACTGTTGACACCTAAATGAATCTTGTTTAAGAATTTAACCCAAAGAGCACCCAAACCAAGTGCCAAAGGTATTCTTACTCCGATTAATCCGGCGCTCCCCCCCGGATTAATCACAGCCTCAATAGGGCTTTCGGTCATCGTCTGCATGTTGATTTGGCACCACCTGTTTGCTGACTATCCCACTGCCGAACTTGTTCCAAGTGCCGCAGCCAGGATTTTAACCAGAGTCGTGATCTGGCTTGTCCTCGGTTTTGGTTTGGGTACTCTTTGGATTAAAATATTTAATTATATTTATATCAGACATTCGTAATTAATTTATGCAATATTCATACCATTTGCCGGTGCATCCCATAATTTTGGATGATCCACCTTAAAGAAACATGCTAAAATATCTATAGATTCAAATGCCTCGCTCCACTTACATTGTGGAACGAGGCATTTTGTGCTCACTTCAACTTACCAAAGTAAATTTTGACAGCCCTTTGGGAAGTATTATTGTTTAGGGGACTAGCGAATAACACCTATAGCCCGCCAGTAAGGCATGCTAATCAATATGGCGACGACAACCGATATAATATAGGCCACGCCGGCTATCGTGACATAGCTCGGAGCCCAACCTTTACCTTGCATCATTCCTTCGCCCATCAAGATAAACGGCTGCTGGTAATTTAGCAGGAAGAAGTTGATGCCGGCTACATAGGCCATGGTCGATACCAGCGGGTGAATGCCAAATTGATTAAACACCGGTATAAGCATGGTGGCAGTAAGCGCAATTGTAGAAAATCCCCAGGGGACGTCTACAAAACGAATCAGCATTATACCAAAGGTCGCGACTAGTAAGAAAGCCAAAGGATTAACCGCCAGTTTGAGCAGACTTGGCTCAAGCAGAGGCCCAATCCAGGCCGATACCTTGGCTGTGGTAAAGATTGTTGAAAGACTGACTGTCGCGCCGAAGAAAATAATCACATCCCAGCTCACACCGGTGCTTATCTCAGGCGCAGTGATGATCTTAAACATAACTAAAGCAAACAACGCTACCAAAGCCGTTGCCGCTGTGGGTATGTGGTGGATTCGCTCAGTGGAGAACATTACCAGTGAACCAACGAGTACGATAGTCGTGATGATCTCATCGCGCGTAATGCTGCCCAAGGCGGCGTATTGTTCCTTAAAAGTATTCCGGGGAATGCCGATTGCTTCTTTGGGTTTCATCAACAGAAGGATCAGGACAACAAAAACTATCGTAATTACAAACCATGGCAAAGCCAGGATCTGGAACCAGGCGTCAAAAGTGGCGAGCGGCTTTAATTCCGGAGGCAAGAAACCCTGCATGATCGGGCCGGACAGGGAGCCGGTCAGCCAGCCGGTACCCGGGAAAAGACACATGGCCCAGGCTATCAGTGTAATAAAGGACGAGCCTTTTGAACGGTGCTCCAGTTTACAGGCTTCTACAACGCCAATGGCGATCGGCATGACAATAGCAATCCGCACTGTGATTGAAGGCGTCAAGGCGGATAGGGCAACACCGATGATTAACCAGCTTATGGCCATTGACAGCCAGCTGGGTTCAAAACTTTTCAACACCAGGTACGCAATCCTTTTTCCCAAACCTGTTTTTTGCAGGACAAAACCAAAATAGAGGGCGGGGATTAGGGTCCAAACCGCTGAACTGACAAATCCGGAAGCAGCGACATTATATGGCAGGCCAAAGATCAGGGCTCCGGCAATCAGTACCGAACAACCCGCCGCAAATGGCAAGCCGCCCGGCCTGAAAATCCACATACCCAAAGCGACAGCCACCGTTGCTAAAATATAGTGACCTTGCGGCGCCAAACCGGCAAATGGTTTGACTATTCCAATAATTAAGGCTATTAAAACAAATGCCAAAACACCTAATACTTTTGAATCTTTAAACAATTTAACTCCTCCCTTCGCCATTAAAAATAATTTTTGCCGTATATTCCCGCACAACAACCACAGAACTCTTCAAAGTAAAAATAAATTATTCCCGTTCCACCTACGCTGTCGACTTGAATATTGTCATCAAGTCAAATTTTTCACCTCCTCAAATTATCATTTTGCTTGCCTCATTTTTCTGTCTGCCTATTATGTAGAAAAACCCGGAGTTACATATCCAAATAAAAAATAAGTATGGTGTTGAAACCCTGGGATAAAAACATATTAAACCTGAAAACCAAGCTCAAAAATTTACCCCCAGGGTTTTCAACTACAACATTTAATTTCACTACAATATTTTATTAAGTCAAAAATAAATTTATATCTAATTTTTTACTTTCCTATTTGGCTATTGTATTTCCCTGACTGACCGATACCGGCTCTTTGCGTACCAGCGGCCACTTGTCAAAGAAAGTGTTGAAGAAGAGCAATGTCATCAAAATGGCGAACTGACCGGCTATCATACCCATGACCGGGTAGTCAAGGCCCAGAAAGTGACCATTACCGCCGAAAGGAATCTTGGCTAAGAATTTAATCCAGAGAGTGCCTAAGCCAACACCCAGTACTAACCAGATCACGACTCTGGCTAAAACCCTGGCTGCCGCACTGGGTACCATCGCGGCGGTGGGGTAGGTCATCAAACAGGTGGTGCCAAATCAATATGCAGACGACGACCGAAAGACCTATCGAAGCGACAATCGCATCCGGGGGGAGCGCCGGGTTAATCGGGGCAAGGACACCTCTTAGCCCCTTCGCTAAAATTAATCCGCCCACTATAGCGATAACAAGTCCGGCTATGCCCATCCAGGGCTGCTTCTTGGCGAAAATTTTCATCGGATAACCTTCGCCGCCCTCAGCCGGAACCAGGAATAAGACAATGAACCATTCGCAGAAAGCAACCCAAGTTGTCCAGCCACCCATAGGCTTATCTACAATTACCTCGTGTCCAAGGGACAAATTCGTCCAGAAGCTCGGCATAATCGTGGCCATCCAAACTAAAACAACCGCCAGGGTGCTGAAGAAAAACACGCCCCAACCTTCGGTCGGCTGCTTGGAGGTGCCGGCGAAAGGCCATTTCTGGAACAAAGAAACGAAGGGGATCTGGGCCATGATTACAGGTAAGGCGAAGAAGTTGGCCACTTCCCAGCCTTCATAAGCTAACTGCACTTCCTCAGCTGTCTTGGGCATAAACATCAAACCTAGGTTAAATGGTTTCCACCAGATGCCGAGAAAACCGATGATCACAAAGAACGCGATCAAGCCGACGGCCCAGGCCACCAGGGTGTACCAGATACCGGCTTGCGGCTGTTTCGTGGTGAATATGTTCTTGCCGTAGTTGCCCATCACTAGTGTCTGCCAGATCCAGGGGTTGATTACCATCCAGAAAAAGCTGCCTTCTATCATGGCTTGAAGTAACTGACTCTGCAGTTTCGGATCTGCCTCCGCCAGTCCTTGGGCGGCTAAAGAGGCGAAAATAGCTTTAAAAAACATTGACCATATCGGCCAGAAAATACAAGATAAAACAAAGCACAGAATTAGTGCCGCCAGCCCGGTGGCCAATTGGCCTTTAAAGACCCGTTTGACAACGAATTCAGACATTAACTAACCCTCCCTTAACTTTACCGTCAATAAAACATAATTTTTATTGGTTTGACAATTCCAATAATTAAGCAGATTAAAACAAATGCCAAAAATCCTAGAGCTTAGAATCTTCAAATAATTTCGATGCTGGTTTCACAAAAAAATACGTTATGAATCAATAATAATTCCTTAGAACAATCATGTGCTTAAACTCACAAATATTTTTACAAGTTAAAAGCACCTTGTCCTACCGCTATCGTCATGTCACTGTCTTCACCTCCTCATATATAAAACACAGCTTTAAACACTTTAATATAAAAAATTTAAAATACTTGTCCCATAACTCCACATTATCAGCGGTTAAATAAATGTGTTGGAAACCCCGGAACTCATTACCACCAATGGCAATTTGTTTCCAGGGTTTCCAACCTCAGCAATTCAATTATTAAATAATTAATTTATTATTTTTTAGCTTCGGCAATTTGTCTCAGTTTATAGCGCTGAATCTTGCCGGTGGCTGTCTTCGGCAGTTCATCAATCTGCTCAATCCACCGCGGGAACTTGTACGGAGCAATTGTTTTCTTAACAAAAAGCTTTACATCAGTCATGAGCTCTTCATTCACTGTAACGCCTTCTTTGAAAACAACATACGCTTTCGGCTTGATCAGCCCGTCGTCGTCCGGCGCGCCGACGACACCGCATTCCAGCACTGCCGGGTGCAGCATCAAGGTAGCTTCCACTTCCACAGGCGAGACCCAGATGCCGCCGGCTTTGATCATGTCGTCGCCCCGGCCGGCGTAAACGAAGTACCCTTCAGTACTGACGCATAATTCTCAGAGCCGTTAAATTAAAGCGTTGTATCCTTTTAAAGAGAATATTTTTTCGCAAAACCCTACTGGACAAAATATATTCGTTATGAGATAATAGTGTGGGTTACCAGAAGAAAGGGGCCAACACTATGAAACATGATGAAAATGGGGCCATATTAATATGCGGGCGTATGTTTACAACTGAAGAACTTCGAGATGTCATTGAAACGGTGCGTCTATTTCCGAAATTGAGTCGCCACGAATTGGCGAAGACGATATGTGAAGGCTTGTCTTGGAACGCTCCGAATGGTCGCTATAAAATAGATGCCTGCAAACAATTGCTGGATAGGCTGGAAATGCAAAAAGAGATTGTGCTTCCGGAAAAGAAAAAAACACAACCCCATTCACGCGAACAGGTAGTTCCCGGACAGAGAACCGAACCCGAACCAAAGATAGGTGGAACAGTATTCGAATATGAGCCAATTGAATTGGAGAGTGTACGTAGCAAAGAAGGAATTCGCCTTTGGAACGAGTATGTGGAGCGTTACCATAAATTAGGATACAAGCGTCCATTCGGCGCTCATCAGAGGTATTTTATATGGTCCGGTTTTCCGGAAAAGAAGCGGTTGGGTTGCATGTTGTTTTCAGCTGCAGCTTGGGCTTTGGCCGAACGAGACATTTGGATCGGCTGGAGCAAGGAAGAGCGCAGCCAACGCTTGCACCTGGTAGTAAACAACACGCGGTTTCTGATCTTCCCTTGGGTAAAGATAAAGAATTTGGCAAGTAAAGCGCTGTCGCTAGCTGCAAAACAAGTGCGTAGTGATTTTCAGGAACGGTATGGCTACGAGCCGGTTCTGCTGGAGACATTTGTAGATATAGAGCATTACAAAGGAACCTGTTATAGAGCTGCTAATTGGATATCAGTCGGTCTGACAGCAGGCAGGGGTAGAATGGACCGTT
>NZ_JAKOAV010000040.1 GCF_029478095.1 Pelotomaculum isophthalicicum JI
CAAAGACCAGGGCTTGCTTAGGCTCTGGTTTTTTTATACCCGAATTCACCTATTAAATATTATTAAGGGGGAAAATAAAATGATCCAGAAAGCATTACAGGAAGCGCTTAATGGAAAAGACCTTGACTTTGAAACCGCCAAAGCGGTTATGAAAGAAATGATGGAAGGAACAGCCACCCAGGCGCAGATGGGCGCCCTGCTCGCAGCACTGCGGATGAAGGGGGAAACGGTGGAAGAGATTACCGCCTGCGCCACTGTCATGCGCGAAAAAGGGCTGAAGATCAACCCGGTGCGCAATGTCATCGACATTGTCGGAACAGGCGGCGATGAAACGGGCACTTTCAACATTTCCACCACTTCCGCCTTTGTGGTGGCGGCCGGCGGCGTTCCGGTGGCAAAACACGGCAACCGCGGCGTATCAAGCAAAAGCGGCGCGGCTGATGTGCTGGAATGTCTCGGCATAAACCTCAACCTGACCCCCAAGCAGAGTGAAAAAATTCTGGAGCAGAGCAACATCTGCTTTATGTTCGCCCCGGTTTACCATTCTTCCATGAAATACGCGGCGCCTGTACGCAGGGAGATGGGCGTGCGTACCATCTTCAACGTATTGGGTCCTCTGTCCAATCCGGCGGGAGCCACCATGCAGCTAATGGGTGTGTACGACCGCACGCTGGTGGAGCCGCTTGCGCAGGTGCTTGCCAATCTCGGCGTGGTCCGCGGCTTGGCGGTCAGCGGACACGACGGCATGGACGAGGTGACTCTCACCGGGGAAACCCACGTTTGTGAAATTCGCCATGGCGAACTGACCAGCTACGATATCACTCCCGAACAATATGGGTTCAGCCGCTGTAAACTGCAGGACCTGGCCGGCGGCACGCCTGAAGACAACGCCCGGATTACCCGGGACATCCTGACCGGTAAAGAAAAGGGAGCCAAACGGGATGTGGTGGTGCTCAATGCGACAATGGCACTCTATCTCGGCATTGACAACTGCACCGTGGTAGACTGTGTCAGGATGGCGCAGGAACTGATCGACAGCGGGAAAGCCGCCGCCAAACTTGATGAGTTTTGCAAGCTAACCAATGAAGTGGAAGTGGCCCAATGAAGCATAATACCATTGCAGATACCGCCCGCGCCTGGGCAGAGCGGAGCAAAGCGGCAGTTTCATACGGGAGGTTTTATGGCATATGGTATTTGTATTGAAACCGGGTGTATCTCAGCATAATATCGATCATTTTACACAGAAAATTGAATCCTGGGGCTTTAAAACTTTTTTAAGCACCGGCACAGAACACACGGTAATATGCCTGATCGGCAACACCGCCAAGATCGACGTGGACTCCGTTGTCCAGATGAACGACATCGTGGAGTATGGCAAGCGTGTTACCGAACCCTACAAAGCAGTAAACAGAACCGTCCACCCTGAGGACACGGTGGTAAACGCCGGGGGTGTGCCGATCGTTAATGGAATGTTTCAAGTAATAGCGGGACCCTGTTCGGTGGAAAGCGAAGAGCAGATAATTGAGGTAGCCAGGTCAGTGAAAGCCAGCGGCGCCACCATGCTTCGGGGCGGCGCCTTTAAACCGCGCACTTCACCTTACGCCTTTATGGGACTGGGTGAGGAAGGGCTGCAGCTGCTGCTGGCCGCTAAGAGAGAGACCGGCTTGCCGGTTGTAACCGAGGTGATGAATCAGACACAATTGCCTTTGTTCGATGATATTGACGTCATACAGGTCGGCGCCAGAAATATGCAGAACTTCGACCTACTTAGGGAAGTGGGGCGTTATAATAAACCTGTCCTTCTAAAAAGGGGTCTTGCCAATACGTTGGAAGAGCTTCTGATGAGCGCTGAATATATAATGTCCGGGGGAAACAGTCAGGTTATCCTCTGCGAGAGAGGAATACGCACCTTTGAGACCTCCACACGCAACACATTGGATCTATCTGCCGTTCCACTGCTCAAGCAGAAAACTCATCTTCCGGTTATTGTCGACCCCAGCCATGCCGCGGGCATCCAAACCCTGGTGGCGCCGCTGGCGCGGGCCGCAGTGGCGGTAGGGGCCGACGGATTGATGATTGAAACCCACAACGATCCGGCCCAGGCTCTGAGCGATGGGGCCCAGTCTTTGAATCTGGTGCAGTTTAAAGAGTTGATGAAGGATCTGAAGCGCCGGATTGACTTTGAGGGAAAGCATATCGGAACAGCATAACTTCTTAACTTCGTGGTGTTTCGACTATATCGACCTCCTTTTACATAAGCGCAGCCCCTTACCGGACTGCGCTTTTGTTTTCTGATTGGCTTATCTACTAAACTAGAATCATTTCGAAGGACTTGTTACATTTCCGAAATGGTGCGAATGCGGGTGAATACCGTTTTAGTGACCCGTGATATTCACCTATAATCTGGCATAAACATATGATTAATAACAAGAATGGATTTAATAGCTTTTTGATATTTAGAAAGGAGATAAAAAGATGCCGACAAATGATGACTTTATTAGACAGTCACTAGATTTAGACTTGTTCTTTTTGAGAATAATGAAAGAACACTCCTTCTTCCTGGAAGGAGGATTCACACCTGTAAGTTCAAACTTGGCCAGTCAGGCAGATGCATTTAAGAAGCAGTTTGAAGGCTTGTTAAAAGAGGCTGTATCACTGGCCAATGGGTTTATCAGCCCTGATGCAGTGGCATCCGGGGAAATAGTCACCGAGTTCACGCTTAACGCTGAGAGGGCATCAGAATTTTTCACCGGCATCCCAATTGACACCGGTATTACCACGGCGGAGCTTGGTCTAACAAAGGGGATGCAACAATTAAATACGCAAATGATGGCTCAGCGGGTTGCTAATCTCAACCAGAGGGCGATTACCGTTACACAAGAACTGATTAATTTTAAGACAACAGTGCTTAACAGTATTTTATCATGTAAGCTGTTTACTTTTAACTACCCACTCTTAATTGACCATATTCGCCGGGAAGCAATATTGTTTGTAACTCTGCTCACGAGACTACAGCAAAGAATGATGGTTGATATAACAGCATTTGCAATTGAGCAGGAATCCTTTTGGAATCGGATTATGGCGGAACATGCAAAATTTATCCGGGGATACTTAGATCCCACCGAGGAAGTTTTATTTGAAATAGCCAATAATTTTGGTAAAGAGTTTGATGTGCTGACCGCAAGGGCACTAGCGATACATAATCAAATTAACCTTTTGCCCCAGGTTACACGGGAAAGTCTGAATGCGACTGTAAGAATAAGGGATTTCAAGAGACAAGGTACAGAGGGTATTCTCGCATGTAAGATAAGATCCATAATTCTACCTTTGTTAGGTGATCACACGCTCAGGGAGGCAAACCACTATCTGCGGTTATTAAGAGCTTTTAGTATGATCGCTTAAAGGTAAAGAATACGCTATCCCCAGGGATAATAGTTATAAAATACTGGCTTTAATGGCCAGTATTTTATAACTATCTCAAATCAACTTGTAATTGAGCGTTATCCTATCTTTTCTTGGAGACGGGATTTGGACAGAATACACGAAAAAAAACACAACTATTAGTGGTCTACTTGCTCTTAGGTTTCTTGGGGAGTAATGATAAATTACACTCTATCTTTCAATTTATATGGAACTGCTTAATTAAACCCTCAGCCATTACGTCAGCCATTCCTAAAGTGTGTATTTCATTTTCGTCATACGCTGCGATGCTGGCCTCATACTTTCCGGCAAGCATGTTAACTGCTTCTGCTTTAACCAATGCCAGGTGGCGATACATCATCATTCTCCATTGCTCCTGGGACCAATAAGGATTGATACTTCCCAAGAAAACAGCGATTGCATCAGCATTGGCATACCATTTTCTTTCAGCTTCTGCCGCTGCCTTATTATCTCCGGCTTTTGCCGCTTTAACAAGATCTGCGGCAATGACAAGATGATCTTTTAACAAATCCCGAAATTTTGCGGCAATCCTTTCTCCGTAGAATGGCAGTAACGCATGCTCAAAATCTACGGGATTACGAAGTAATCTAGCAACAACGGCGTCAACATTCGGCAAACCAAATACTATGCTTGTTATGGTTGACCATGTCCAGACATCATGCTGTTCCCATAGCATACGAAGATGATTCATTAAAAATATTCACCCTGTTAGGGGGTGAATATTTTGATAAATAAAAATACGATTATAGCTATATTTGCCGCGGCTGTTTTGCTTTTTTCCGGCTTTTATATCGGATATAGCTCCGGGGGAAAATGTGACTGTGCTACTAGTTGTCCCTGCCATGGGAATATGATTAATCAGAACTCACCAAGTAAATAAATACTCTGTTTACAAGGGCCTTAATTGAGGTGGGCCATGCCAGGAGACGGCGCGTGACGGGGTGCTGCGTCAGAGGAATCAATATCTAAATAAGAAAGCAGAGCAAAGCCCCGCTTTCTTATTTAGAATTGATTAAGACGTTAAATTTAGTATTTTATAAAACAACCTCAGTCTATAATAGTAATACTTCTATTGAATCCCCAGTTTTCACAAAGCCATGTTTTTCCGGAATATCGATAAGGGCGTTGCCTTCAGCTAGAGACTTCAGCATTCCGCGGCCTTTCTTGCCGACCGGCCAGGCCACGTACCCATCCTGCCAGCGCACGACTGCGCGAATAAAACTCCTCATCTTTCCTCCCTTGGGGAGGTCTTCCGCTAAACGGGCTTGAACACGAGGCAAATACAGCTCCCGCTGCCCACTCATCAGGCGCAGTAATGGGCGCACCAGCAGGGTAAACATTACCGTTGCGGCTGCCGGATTGCCGGAAAGGCCGATCAGCAGCCGGCTTTCCCGGAGACCGCATGTTACAGGTTTCCCCGGTTTGCAGGCGACTTTCCAAAAAAGCAGTTCAGCCCCCGCGCTTTCCATGGCTTTTTTTACAACATCCCGCTTACCCACGGATACACCGCCTGTGGAAATGACCAGATCAGCCATGTCCAGTCCTTTTATAAATTGTTTACCGACTAGCTCCTCATCGTCCCCGGCGTTTTCCTGCAACACTGCTTCTCCGCCGGCTTCGGCCACCTGTGCAGCGATAGCGTAAAGGTTGCTATTGTAAATTTTCCCGGGTAAAAGAGGCCGGCCTAAAGGCAGCAATTCATCACCGGTGGAAAATATGGAAACCCTGGGCCGCCGGTATACCGGTACTTTGGTGTAACCAAGGGCGGCCAGTGTGGCAACTGCGGGCGGGTTCAATTCCTGGCCGGCTGGTAAGGCGAGTTCCCCACCGGCAATCTCTTCTCCGGCCTGAATAATATTTTCATCTTGACGGAAAGGCTTGTAAATGATCACATATTGCCCTTCTTGGCGAGTATCTTCGAAGCGAGCTACGCAGTCAGCGCCAGGCGGGATTGGCGCTCCAGTGGCAATCCCGGCGGCAGTGCCGGGTTCCACCCGGCCCTTTGCCGCATGCCCGGCGTAAATTGTTTCCGTAATGTAAAGTTTGACCGGGTTCTCGGCACTAGCTCTGGTAGTATCAACGGATCGAAAAGCAAACCCGTCCAGTGGTGACCGGTCAAAAGGCGGAAACGGGCGGGGCGCAATGATGTCTTTAGCCAGAACCAACCCCACGGCCTTTAAAAGGTCCATCTCAACGACTTCCAATGGTTTAACCGTTTTCATCAAGATTTGCCTGGCTTCCTCCAGCGGAACCATTTCCCTCAAAACGTCATCTCCTCTATATTCCATTAATATTACATACCAAATTAACAGTAACGCCTCTTCCTTACCTTTACTAATAAGCTTACCTGTTTTGCCGTTGCTATTTGGGGAAATACTTGTTGACAGTTTCTTTTACTTCTTTTAACCATCTACTTAATAATTATATTGAAGCTCTAAATTTCCTTTTTAGTGATTGCAAAATCTCTAAATCCTCTAAAGGAATGCCACAAGTGCTGGTAGTTGACGGCAATATCGCAAAGCATAGGTTATCTGAATTAGGCCTGTCTGATGAATGGTTAAAACAAGAGCTTAACAAAATTGGCATCAATGATATTTCAGAGGTGACGATCGCCCAGTTGAACACCACGGGTAAATTATATGTCGATAAAAGGTCGGACTGGGACGGGTGGCAGTAATTTACTAACAGCTCCCGGTTTTCGTTTTATAGACTCTCTTAATATTGGTTTTGAACTTTACTTCCGGATATATTTCAGCGACACCGGTGGTCGGGCTGTACCGTATGTTACTTGATATCGTTTTTCCCCTTTTGGGCATCGTAAAAATGAACACCGATACAGTCACCCGGCACAATAATGTTCGGGTCTGCCGTGCCATGGTACTGTTGTCTGGTGCCTGCACAGGCATAATTACTGGGGGAATGTAAATCCGGTGTCAGGTGCACATCGGCAATACCTGTAAAAAGTCTGGTTTCCTGCTTATTGGGGCCGGCCCAGTGACCGATGCAGATTGCGTCTGGCATCTGCCCCGCCGGTACAGGGGTGACAAGATGATATTCTTTTGCCTTTTTACCATATTTCTTCTGTTTATAAGCACCGTAAACCGCGTAGTTAAATTTCCCGTTATGGACACAAACCCACCCGCTGTCATAATTAAGACAGGCTCCTGAACCTGAGTATGAAAAGTATAGAATTCCTATACAGGACCCATGCCTAATTAATGGCAGTACCAGCATCTCCTTAATCTTACATTTAATATATATTCCATATATATTATTAAGAAAGAAAATTGGTGAAAAATTAAGTTGCCGCCTTTTTATGCGCGCCCCCAAAAACGCCCCGTAGCAATGGCATTTTTTATCTTACTTGTATAAATAGATTTGTTTTATTATAATCATACTGAATTAAACAAAATTTCAAACAAATAGGTTAATAATTATTGATTCTTTCCAAAAAACGGAGGGCGCGCCGGTGCATTTAAGTTATTTTAAAATCCCTTTGATCATTGTGCTTGGTTTATTGTCTTTTTTTGTTTTATTTCTTGTATATATCAACCTAACTGGTTATAAACCAAAAGATGTGGTTGCATTAAATGTCAATAATAATAGCTTTGAAGGAATGCGCAGTGAGACAATGGAGCAAGAAAGCGTGATTAAAAAAAATACTCCTTTATCTATGATAACTTTTAACATCGGCTACTGCGGTCTTGACCGGAACCAGGATTTTTTCATGGACGGGGGAAAAAGCTCGCGCTCATTCAGCAAAGAGCAAACGTTGATTAATCTTGAAAACATAACAAGGTTTTTCCAAAATGACAAACCTTCTTTTATTCTTATTCAGGAAGCTGATGTCTCCTCAACCAGGAGCTACCACATAAACCAGAAAGAATACTTGGAAAAAGAATTAACCGGCTATGCCAGTACTTTTGGTGTTAATTATCAAGTTTCCTGGGTTCCGGCGCCTTTATTGCACCCGATGGGCGCTGTATATTCGGGTCTGTTGACGCTGTCCCGGTATAAGTCAGATTCTGCGGCCAGGTTTCAGTATCCCGGCAGGGAGAAGTGGCTGAGGCAAATGTTTGACTTGGACAGGTGCTTTATCGAAAACAGGCTGCCGGTGGAAGGGGGCAAGGAACTGGTGCTGATTAATTCACACCTTTCAGCGTTTGATGAAGGTGGCTTGATCAGACAGAAACAGCTTGAATTTTTAAAGAAACACATCTCTGAAGAATATTACGACAAGGGGAACTATGTAATCGTCGGCGGCGACTGGAACCACATACTGCCTGGCACGAACCCCGGAATTTTCGGATTTACTGAAGAAAAGCCTTTCTGGGTGCAGGAAATGCCGCAGGATTTTACACCGGCCGGATTCAAATGGGCTGTGGACAGAAAGACGCCTAGTGTCCGTTCAACAGCGGCGCCATACCAGGAAAAACAAAACTTCGTTGCTGTAATAGACGGTTTTTTGGTTTCGCCGAATATTGAGATACAAAATTGTCAGGGATATCAACTTAATTTTGAAAACAGTGATCACAATCCGGTATCTTTTATCTTCACTCTTTCTTATCGATAAATTTTCCGTCCGTCCGTAGAAATAACGATTGTGCCCGTTTGATCGGTCCGGAGAACAGTTATCCCGGCTTTTTGCAATTTGTTCAACGTGGCTTGATGAGGAAGATGATAGTCGTTCCCTGCGCCGACGGATATTACCGCAAGCTCAGGATTTACCGCTTTCAAGAAGTCTAGTGACGTGGATGACTGACTGCCGTGGTGTCCCACCTTCAGAACCTGCGCCCGGACATCGGCGCCGGTTGCCAGGATCTCCTTTTCGGAAAGCGCCTCCGCGTCTCCCATCAGGAGAAAAGCCACGTCACCGTACTTTATTTTGATCACTGCTGAAAAGTTGTTTAAACTTTCATAAGCGGCGCCGCACGGCCCGAGTATGTTGACCGACAGGCCGCCGTCATCGATCACACATACTCCGGCTTTTGCCGTCATTACTTGCAGCCCTTTGTTTTTTAACTCCGCCAGCACATCACGGAATGTCTGTGTATTGGTGGTGGCCTTGGGCATCAGGACCTCGCCGATTTCAAAGTTTTTGAGCACGGCGTCAAGCGAGCCGATATGGTCTTCGTGCGGATGCGTGCCAACCAGGTAGTCCAACTTTCTTATACCATTATTATTCAAGTAGTTAATTATCGTTGAAGCGCTTTCATTTGTGCCGGCATCCACAAGCATATTTTTTCCGTTGGGAAACTGGACAAGTATGGAATCACCCTGGCCGACATCCAGGAAGTGAACTTTTAGCCAATTGACCGGTTGAGTATGGGAAACAGTGGTGGAAACCTGTTCGTTATTAATATTTGCTTCTCTGGCTGCATGATTGGAGCAGCCAACCAAAAATAAAAAGGCCAGAAAAAATAAAAAAATCCTTTTCATTAATTTTGCTCTCCGTAAAATCTAATCCTTAAAAATGTCACTAGTCATTTTATTTACTTTAGTTCTTAATTTATTCGTAATACTGGTGTCCACGTTTATACTGATAATAATTATGTCTCCCTCTCTTGTTCCGGCGGGAATAAGCTTGCGGGGCAAATTAAAAGTCATCCTTTTATTATATTCAACCACGGCCCAGTCACCCTCGAAACGGTCAATTATATACATAAATATCCCTCCACTCTGATCATACTTGACCATCAGACTGCTTATTCTCTAAAATTCCTTAGTTATAAAGCAGAAACAAAATATCACATAAAGCATGGATATGCAAGGATTCTTATAATTACCGCAGATCCTTTTTTCGCCTGATCAGTTATAATATTAAGAGACAACCTTCTTGAGGTGTTTTCATCATGGAAAAACTCCTGGATAGAATAAAAAACCACCACGCATATAAAGGACAGATTGTTCACATAGAAGGGATTGAACCCCAGCAAGCCCGGTACAGCAACCTGGGCTTTACCCTTCACCCGGATATCGGCGCTGTGCTGCGCCGGCGGGGCATTGAAAAACTTTACACGCACCAGGTTGACGCTATAAAAAAGGTGCGCGGCGGTAATAGCATTGTTGTAGTGACTCCCACCGCGTCAGGAAAAACCATGTGTTATAACCTTCCGGTATTGGACTCCATATTAAGAATGCCTCAACGGACTGCTCTTTATCTTTTCCCGACCAAATCGCTCGGGCAGGACCAACTGGATTCCATCCTGGACTACGAGGCCAAACTTAATGCCGGGGTCTATGACGGTGATACTCCTGACAGTGAAAGGACGGCGCTCAGGGACAACGCGAACATCATTATTACCAACCCGGACATGCTGCACTGGGGGATTTTACCGAACCACCTTAAATGGCACCGTTTTTTTTCAAACCTGAAATATGTAGTCATTGATGAGATGCACAACTACCGGGGAGTTTTTGGAACTCACGTGTCCCACATTATCAGGCGGCTAAGAAGGATTTGCCGGCATTACGGGGCAGACCCGGTTTTTATCCTCTGCTCGGCAACCATAGCCAACCCGCGGGAACATGCCTCCCGTTTGACGGGGCGGCCGGTTGAATTAATTGATAATAACGGCGCGCCCCGGGGAAGAACGAAATTCGTCCTGTGGCGGCCGCCCATACACACGCCGTACATCCGCGAGGTATCCTGGCTGCTTTCCCTGTGTCTGGAGAACCGTTACCGGACTATCGCCTTTTCAAGAGCAAGGCAGGTAACCGAGCGGATTTTGCGCTTCACCCGGAATAATTTTAAAGAAGAACAATATGCCGGCAAGGTAATGGCCTACCGTGGCGGATATCTCGCAGATGAAAGAAGAAAAATTGAAAGCGCGCTTTTCAACGGCTCCCTGCTGGGTGTCGTTTCGACCAACGCGCTTGAGCTGGGGATAGATGTCGGTGACCTAGAAGTCTGCCTGATCGCGGGTTTTCCGGGAACGATAGCCTCCACCTGGCAGCAGGCCGGCCGGGTAGGCCGGAGCAACAAGGAGTCGCTGGTAATATTTATCGCGGTGGAAACCCCCCTCGACCAGTACTTTATTCGAAATACCGGAGCGCTCTTCGCCCACCCCAGTGAGCAAGCGCTGATCGATCCGGATAACCCGTATATATTAATGGGACATGCTCTCTGCGCGACACATGAGATGCCGGTTACACCGGAAGATTTTTCCTTATGGAGTGATACTTTCGTTGACCTGCTTACTCTTATGGAAGAGGACAGTGAAGTTGTTCATTCGGGAGGAACTTACTTTTACAACGGCCAGACCTATCCCGCCGAAAGAGTAAACGTAAGGTCCAGTTCTTCTTCTCTGTTCCACCTGCGGGACACCGGCAGGGGAAATCGCCTGCTCGAAGTGCTGGACGAGAACGCGGCTATGTCAGAAGTCTACCCGGGAGCGGTATATACCCACCAGGGAAGCACCTACGTGGTGAATAACCTTGATTTAAATACAGGCACAGCCTTTATGAAGCAGATGGATGTTGATTACTACACCATGTGCGGCAGAGAGAAGAATACCGAAATTCTCTCCACTGAGGCTGGGAAGGAGCTCAACGGCCACCGCTTATATTCCGGGCAGTTAAAGGTGACAACGAGAGTAACGGGATTTATTAAAAAGCATGAAAAAACCGGCCAGGTGGTCGGAGGCGACCGGCTTGAGCTCCCTGAGCGGGTAATGGAAACGACCGGCATGTGGGTAGTCTTTAATGAAATTGCGGCTGCCCGGGCCAAGGAATACGGACTGCAGCTAATGGGCGGGCTTCACGCGGTTGAACACGCGTCGATTGGGCTCTTGCCTCTTTTCGCCATGTGCGACCGCAACGACTTGGGCGGCCTGTCAACGGTAATGCACCCACAGACACAGGGGCCTACCATTTTCATACACGATTCATGTCATGGCGGGGTTGGGTTCAGCGAAAAAGGATACGACAAAGTTTTAGAGCTATTTGAGGCTACTCTTGAAGCTATTACTTCCTGCCAGTGTGAAGCCGGTTGCCCGATGTGCATATACTCGCCCAAGTGTTCAAACTTTAACCGTCCTCTGGACAAAGAGGCGGCTGTATACCTTCTGCACTCGCTGTTGGGCAAGACTTACACACCCAGTTGCACTCCTGATGTAATTACAAAAAGCAAGCTGGAAAAACCAGTGCGTGAGCGCCTGAGAAAAGCATTAAGAAATAATCGCCAGAGGATTTAATCGATGAGCCTGTTTGAGCGGCTAAAAAATGTAAAAAACCAGCCGGCCCGGGTAGAGTCCGGGATTAGCCCTGTTATATTGCCGAAGGGGCAAGAAATATCTTCGAAGTTTGGGAAATACATTTTGTTGGAAAGCGAAATGCCCGGCAACTTTTACTTTCCTAATTTTGATTACTCTGTTCTGCATACAAACCTTCGGTTGATCAGGGGGATAGGGCCGGTAACTGAAGAAAAATTGCGCCGGCAGGGATATACATGCGTTTTAGACCTGTTGAACCACCCCCGCTGGAGCGAGCACGCCGTCAATGTAATAGACCTTATCCAAAGTCAGCAGGTAAACGAACTGCAAATGCTGGGAGCCAGGTCGTGGGAGTTGCTTTCATATTTTGAGCCCGAAGATATCCTCTTTATTGATATTGAGACGACAGGTCTGTGGGCCAGCCAGCCGCTGTTTTTGATCGGTCTTTTGTATTACAGACAGGGTAAGTTTTTTATCAACCAGTTATTCGCAAGGAATTATAGTGAAGAAAAAGCGGTTATCGCCGCCGCCAATGAAGTGTTCAGGAATTTTAAAGTATTGGTTTCATATAACGGAAAGCGCTTCGACGTGCCGTATATCATCGGCCGGAGTATTGAACACCGGCTGTTTTACAGCTACCCGCATTACCAGGTGGACATGCTCTTTCACGCAAGAAGGCATTTTGGGGGTACATTGCCTGACTGTAGACTGGTAACACTGGAGATAAATATTTTAAAGTTTCAGCGTGAAGACGATATCCCAGGCTATTTGATACCTGAGACTTATCACCGTTTTGCCAGAAAACAAGATGCCGGACTGATTTCACCGGTCCTAAAGCACAACAGGCTTGATTTGTTGTCGATGGCCAGGCTCTTTAAGCCGGTAGTTCACGGGCCTGACAGTGATTAACATTATTACGGGCAAACAATTACTTCAATATCAGGGTATTTAATCCTGCTCTTCTAATTCTCACTCTCATGACATATTGTTACTTATAAGTGCTCTCGATACAACCCGGAGTATCATGATTGATTGGGATTGCGGCTTGAATCCGGGGAGAAAGAGAACAGATGAAGGAGTGAGGATTTTGCCGGTTTATAAGGAACAAATGCTTGTATTGGCACAACAAGCAATATCCGAACTTGAGGATGAGGCATCCAAGCTTGAAGATGAGCTTGTAGTTATTCGCACGCGAATTAAGGCGCTTAAGTTATTCCTGGAGCCGAGCTCTCCAATATTATCAGAAATTATTGCAACTTGTGGGGATATTAACGAAAGAGAAAAGCTCATGTCCGCAAAAGAACCAACACCTCTACTTATTCATTCCAAGAATGCGGAAGTTCTCATTGAGCAAATTGTAAAAACCCTCGTTGAAAAATGCTGGTTATCCATTGACCCCGAAAATACTAGTCAATCCGCAGAATAATTCCTCCGGAGGCCGCTATTTTCTATGCGTGCGGCGGTGAGAGGCGGGAAACTCCCAATAAGCATAATTGTGTAATCCGAAAACGTTCCAGGGCAAAATAACTTAGAATAAACGGTATAAACAAACCTATCATTAAGAATAAAACAGGTCCGTTGTTAAAATATTGATGTGCTATTATGTTAAATGGCAAGTGGAGATACATTATAGGCAAAGAATAGTTTCCCAAGGCACCGATATATTTTAATATATTCACTCTTGAGAATTGTTGACAAACTGCAAATATAGCAACTGTAATTACTATAGGGATTATTAGATCTAAAACAATATGATCACAAGTAAGATACTTGACATTGATACTATAATTGATTAAACCTGCCCTGCCCAGAATAATTAACATTATAGATAACGAAACCGAAACAAGTGCAATAAATGGAGAAAGTTTTCCCAGTGCTTTTTTACAATAATAACCGATTGAATAATAAGCAAGTGTTAATAAGGTAACATCAATATCCCATGGTATTATTATCTGATGGGTTTTCAATATTTCCGATTCAAAATGAGCACCTAAATATGCTATCCCAATTATTAACAATTGAACCGTGGTTGATTTAAACAGCATTAATATTATAGCAAAGACAACTTGGGTAATAAAAAGACAGGTGATAAACCAAAATGGTGTATAAAACCCCCCAATAAATCTCCCGCCCGGGAAAAGGTTGAAAAAAAAGGCCTTGCTTATTTCATATAAATTAACATACCTGTTATTTACGTAAAATTCGGCCACTACAATAATGCCAAGAAATGACACATATGGTATGAGGAATTGTTGCGCTCTCCTATTTACCCAAGACAGAAGGCTCTTCCAGTCAAAACATGGCTTAAACAAAAATCCGCTTATAACAAAAAATAGCGGCATGTGAAACCAGTATAGCAATCCGGCTTCCCTATACCCCGAATGACCAACTACAACAGCGATTATACCTATCCCTTTGGCGATATCCAGCCATTTTTCTCTGTTCATTATTACCGGTATGTTATAGTTCTCCAACAGATTTTTCTATGTTATTCGACAAAAACACACCGGTTTCCTGCGATAAAAAACCTTAACTAATCTGATGCCGCTAATAAAAGCACTAGACAGACAGAACCATACGTTCCGATTCTTTAGATAATATTTCTCAAACCATTAATAAACGGTTAAATATCGCTTAGGTTGGAATGATAATAATATAAACTTTACACGGGGAATGCACGTTATATGTTTTACATAATTGTTCTTACCATATCATGGCTATTATGGATCTTGTTGGCTGATAAAAAACGTTGGAGAGAATTGTTCATCGTATCTATTCTTGCCTCTTTTCTTGGATGCATCACAGATGAAATAATGCATCATTACACTCTTTGGCAATATAAAAATGGACATCCGTTATTAATAAACATGGCAGATGATTTTGGAGTTTATGCTGTAGTAACATATTTATTCATTCAATGGTTACCGAAAAACCAAACATTTCAGATAATGTTTGGTTATTTACTCGCTTGGACTTCTTTTGCAATCAGCATAGAACTACTTTATTATTTTTCAAACCACCTGGTATATTATCAATGGTGGAACAGTTGGCACTCGTATGTCGCCGATTGGTTTCTATTTCTATTGTTTTACCAATTTCATAAAGTTTTTAATCTTAAAGAATTGTCACAAAAAAAAGAAATATGAGCAGTTATGTAAAAAACCAGGTTTATTCCTGGTTTCCTTAATTTCTATAGATGCTTTACAATTGAGGGAGTCAAACTAAAAAACAGTAATATCCACGAAAATAATGCTATTGGTTTACCGGCGAGTTGATTGAAAACCCGCAGGATAAAAGCAACAGCAAGTAAACCTATGCCAAGTATCTCATCCATTAGCGCCAGTATAAGCAATCCGACAGAGGAAAGTGCTAATTGTCCAACGGATATTATATCGTTGGGTGTCGTTGTCTTTGCGGCTTCAGTTATAATCTTTTCTCCGCCGGCAGCTATTTCCGAAATAGGTACACCTAAAAAATAATTCCAACCCATGCTAAGCCACTTAGACACTGGTACACCATTAAAGATATCGGCCAAGGCAGTTAAAACAAAAAATAACAGTAGGACAGTAGATAAACCAATAAATAAGATATTGCCGGGGCTTAGAATTTTTTTACCACTGTTTAGAGAAGGGCGAAAGTGCTTTAACAGGCTAAGAATAAGATTATATTTTAAGCTTTTATGGTTGTAGTAATGATGCCCCATCGAAAATATGCCTCCTTTTTTAAGGTAAACAGCAATGTTATAATGATACAATAATTAGTAATAAATGTAAACTAGTAAACTTTGAGTTGATTATTAATACTTCGAAGAGTTATGACACGATTCGCGAAGATGTGGACGAAAAACCCAGGAATTAGATCGTTGCCGTCTTATTTATCGCTATCTGGGTGTTATTAGCCGTAATGATTATATTATTTACAATTAAATCGCTAGGTAAGTGACGGTTGCGATTCAAGAGAAATAAAAATACTTCCATAAAAGGAAGTTTACAATAAGCACCTAGTGGCTATATAACCCTTAATTCTATTGGTGGAGATAAGGGGGCTCGAACCCCTGACCTCTAGAGTGCGATTTTCAAGCCTTGTCAATATTTGTAATATTATGTAGTTACAGTTATTTTTATTTAGTTTCAATTAGTCTCAAATAGTCCGATACATAAGGGCTTTCAGTGTTTCCTATCTTTTATTTAGTTTCAGTTAACCTCATCTATTTTCAAGTCTACAGGCATACTTATTGGCATAATTGGCATACTTATTGGCATAAAAAAATATGGCTGGAGGGCAGGAATATCAAGGCTTTGCGGCTAACCCCCCTGCCTTCGCCGCACCCCCGCCGGGGGGGAGCCTCACTCAATCGTTGAAGAAATCACCCGCGCAGTTTTGCAAAACAAAAAGGCCGCCTTGCCACCAGTAACCTTACTATTACCATTCGACTAATCCGCATTTTGCGTATCAGTGCCGCAAAACAAAAAGGTTCCAGGTATCAGTGTCCCATCTTCACCTATAGCGGCGGCAACATCGGCGAGAGTTTTGGGTGGGACATTTTGTCCTACCCGTGTATGTTGGTTATTACCGTTTTTTATATCCCACACAAAATAAAAGGGAACCCCGCGCCTGGACGCAGAGTCCCCTCCCTGGCAAGTTCCTAGAGGTAGTAAAATTTACGACCCCTTCACTATTTCATTTTACCTTATTATGGTATTCGTTTGCAAGGGGATATCATTCGTGACACACCCTTTTACCAGTAAGTCCCCCCCTCCAATACGCTTTTTCCGTATCACTGCCCCTGACGCCCTATATTAAACATAGACCGTGCTATCCATTTCAATGCGACATTACAAGTTGTAATATTGCCGTATTACCAAAGTGTTTAATAGACTTATTGCTGTTTTCTTTTAATTTCCAGATATTATATATCGGCAGCGGGTCGAGGTCGGAGTGATTTGCTTCGGGAATCCGCGCTTTCGGCAATTCTGCCGTTCCCCCCCCATTTCTTCAAGTTTTCCAATCTCTGGCCGAATTGTACTTTGTGCCAGCCCTAATTCCTCAGCTTGGAAAGTAGGCCATTTTGTCCTGGTTTTTGAAGGAGCATTTTGCTCTTTCAAACGTTCTCTGCCGCTAATCCGCTTCAATTCACCATTTTGGTGAATTGAAGGACCCTGCTTTACATTCCAAGCTTGCCTGCAGAAATAAGGTTCTGTAGGGGTAATATAAGATCGTTGAGTTTAAGAAGGCGCTTGGTAGTACGCTCGTCCTCACCTATAGCGGCGGCAACATCGTTAAGGGTTTTCAAAGGGACATTTTGTCCTTTTGATTTTCTGTCACCACCGCGCTCAACTTCCCAATACTCTTTAAGGAACTTCGCCCGCCGCGCTACCTTCATTGGATCGTCGTCACCTATAGCGGCGGCAACATCTTTGAGGGTTTTTAATTCTAAAGGGACATTTTGTCCTTTTAGTTTGAGAAGGCGCTGAGTAGTACGTTCAGATTCGTTTATAGCCACAGCTACGTCTTTCATTGTTTTTTGCTCGCCATTTTGTCGGTCAAAATTATTGCCTACATCCTTTATATTCCAATATTCCTTTAGGAACTTTGCCCGTCGCGCTACCTTCATTGGGTCGTCATTTCCCCGGCCTTCATATTTGCCTTTTAAGCCCCCTCTAATTTCGCGGCAAGGTAAAATACCTTCGGAATTATTTTTAACCCCGTCCAGCGGCATCCTGTGCAGCCTGGGCTAATCGTGGCAGGATTCAGCTTGTAATATACCCTTGGGTTACAAATTAAACTCGTCCCCTGCTGATGGCGTCCGCAATATGGACACCATATTACCCCCCCCACGGTAAAAAAACAAACGGGGTACTACCCCTGCGGCCAAGAGAGCCTCTCCCGACGCTCTATATAAATTTGAAAGTTTTACTCTGAGGTAAACACCAAATGACATTCGCAGTTGGCGGAATTTTATGGAACCGATACAAAACATATCAACGACAACTTTACAAACAACAAAGATCGCTATGCATTATGTAAACATTATTTCATCCTTGAAGGTGAAGAACTAAAACAGTTCAAGGAAGCTTACCCGATTTTTTCGGGGAACCTCAAATATGCTCCAGTAATTTACCTCTGGACCGAAAAGGGAGCCTGGCTTCATGCTAAATCCTTGAATATAGATCAGACATGGGAAGTATAAGAACCGCTCAAAACTTTACGCAGGCTGCCGGGGAATTTTCAAATTCGCCAGCGCTGACCAATTCAAATAGTCCGGCGCTGGGCGATTCACCACCTTGAAATCCCCTTCGCTACCTGCCGCTTAACTATTAACCGCTTTAAACTCTATAAACTGTGCCGATTCGGTACAGTTTTCTTCTGCTGCCCTTAACTATTAACCGCCTCTCGTCAACCGCCTTCACAATTGCCCCTGGAAGCCTTCAAAAACACCCGCCAAGGTAAATACCTTCAGAATTATTTATCTCCACGATTTAGGCCGTTTCTGCGCGCCTGGGAGCATTTGCAGAAAGACTCCTGCATATTTATGCAACCACCTGCATATTTATACTAACAAAGATATACCCCCTAAGCGCAGGCAACACGGCATATTAACATGAAAGGCAGGTGCTTTTATCCCTGCATAATTATGCAGCCTAATGCATATTTATGCAGGGATAAGGTAAGGTGATCCGACTCCTGAAAATTAAGGAGTCTAAATTCTTCATTGACAAATATATACTGTATCCACTTGCCGGCTTACTAAAGAAGCAGCTTTTGTTCTTCTGCCATACCTACCCGGATAACTTGCGGCATCCTCACCCGGCCACCACATTCCCGGCTCACCATCACCACCCCACCACGGGGATCAACTGGGGAAAGTTTTTATAGTAAAAAGGGGTCCGCAAAAATATATAAAAAATATTTTTAGAGATGTTTCCGGGGAATGGTAATATATCAAGTGGCAAAATTTTGTCACTTAAACAACCCGCAAATAAAAAACATCTATTTATAACGATTGAAGGCCACCAAAAGGCGGCCTTCGCTTTTAAAGATTAATTATTCGAGCCCGAAGCTCCATAAGAGATACTTAGTATCTATAAGATATCATAACCCTTGACTAAAGATCAATACCCAAACAAGTGTTCTTTCAGAAATTAACGCAAGGCTATTTGAGCCTTTATTGCAGCTGATATTCTATTAAGAGCCCCACTATCAACCATTTTGGGATCAGGTGGAATTTGAATCCTTTGTTTACTCAAGTTACTCACATTCAAAACATTTGCCCAGTGAATTCCACCTGTCAAACCTTTTATAAAACCTATTTTTACGTAAATCGGGTTTGTGTAATCGAGCGGCTTTTTACTAGTTATTGGAAGTACCAATACTTTTTTGTGGCCTGCTTTTGAATCTCTCAGAACGATAGCTGGACGAGGTCCCCCCAGTTCTTCACCGATATTAAATCCCAATTTTATAAGAATTACATTCCCGCGTTTTAATTCTTGAATATGCTTTCCCGTAAATTCTTTTTCATTCTTAATAAAGATAGTTTTTTCATTTAACCAATCAACATATAATTTGGCCCTTTTAATTTGTTTATTCCTTTCTTCATCATTCTCGATTTCATATAATCTACTTAAAAAATTATCTAGCTCTTTGTATAAAGCTTCCACCTTGGCTTCCAACGAAGTATCCCTGCACAACAACACACCACCTCCCATTAATTCCTTTTTATCCAACAATATTCTTCACATTAGGCCAAATACCTTTAAGGAGAAATATTTTTGTTGTAAATCGACGTTTACTATTATTCTTGTAGCACTCCCTTTTGTGTTCATCTATAAACTGTGTGCCAGGAGCGGTACACCGCATCCTTACCCCCCGGGGGGGACCCGGCAACGCCACCCCCATCACTCCGGGCGAGCGGTGCCGCAAAAGAAAAAGGCATCAATATTACGTTGATACCTTTAATATTTGACTCCTTAGAATTCAGGAGTCGCTTTATATTAAGGAAGAGGACTCCCCAGAATTGGGGCGTCATACAAGCGATAAACCGGACAGCATTAAGTAAAGGCATGGTTATTATACCCTCACCCACTCAGCGCAAATTTGCGCTGACTAAAGTCACTCCCCTGAATTTTCAGGAGAACTCACCCCACAAATGGGGAGAGCGGGATCTGTCCAGTTTTTGACCGATCAACACTACTCCGCAAATTGCGGAACGCGAATCCTTAATTTCGGGATTCGTCAAAGGGGGTGTAAGTATTGTTTACACCCCCTTTGACCTTGTTCCCCTGCCGGCTTCCCCAAAATTTTGGGGAAGTAAAACTCCGATTTAAAATCAGAGCTTTAAATATACCAAAATATTTATGTGGCTTGTTGCCGGCGCACCAGGTTAAAACAAGGGTGGGGGGGTTCTAAGGTGACACACCCTTTTTAAATACTGTTCACGATTCCCGAAAAACCTGACTCGCTAAAAAGGATCTGCCGGTTGAAGTGACAGTGTTTTTTGACGCCAGGATTGTCTTATCCTATTGAAAGAGGGATTCTATCATTTTAAATGACGGTATTCTTAGGCAATAGAAATATTGGACAAAGAGCGGAATCCAATTCCGGCCATCCAGTATGTTGCTCTACCTTTTATCCATTCGGCGGACGAAACTACTTTCTTAATTGCCGCTTTATATTATTGCGTGCCGGGCACGCGATATTCTTTACCCGGCCACCTTTTCCTAAAACCTGTCCACCCGGTGGACAGGTTTCTTTCTAAATATAAACTGCGCACCCGGTGCACAGTATTCTTCCCCTGTGGCTTTCGGTCGCCCGGCGACTGATTGAATTTATAGTCCCGAAACTATGCCGCCTGGCGACATAGTATTGACGTCGGGCGTCAAAAATATTACGGTGAAAAACTTCTGCTCTTTTTGAAAGGACAAAATGTCCCTTCAAACGCTCCCTTCCGCTGATCCGCTTAACGCTCCAGTATCCCTTCGGGAATTTCGCCCTTCATGTATTCCTGGTTAAGGGTTTTAGAAATTGCGACATTTTGTCCTAGTTTTTGTCACCGTCAAGGACATTTGTCCCGGTGTAGAGGGTCGGACAAAATGGCCTACCCTCAGATAGGATTCATAAACCTGTAATTGCCCATAAGGGCAATTTTTAAGGCAATATTCCTCGATTTTAGTTTAAGTGGAACTAGAACATTCCTCCTGCCTGTAAAGGTTTTAAAATTGATTTTGGAGGCGACATTTTGTCGTGTCCTCAGATAGATTTCATGTGCCTGTGCACCCGTTGCACAGGTAAACGCCTTAATCCATCGAACGGAATGTTCCGTTCGTTAAGCAGCACCGGGATGCCGGGGTAACTTGCACCCTCGTAATAATGGTATAAAACAAAAAGGTATCCGCAGATCTGCGGATACCTCCCAACATAGTTTTCAGATTTCAAATCGGTAAACTAATCCTCTCAACGCAGTAATATTTATTAGCCAACCCTATCAAGAACATCTTTGAATATTTCCGGGAAAACTTTTCTGATTTCCGCAAACCCAAGCTGCCTTGTTACCAAAAACAATTCATGAATCCACCATTTACGGCGACCTCTTATTTTTAAGCTGAGTGTTTTCTCGGAAATCCCTGTTTTTTTTGAAAGCTCGCGTATGGTTAAATCGTTCTCGGCCATTAATCCCTTGAGCCTTCTACAAACAATTTGCTTCTTGGCCATCCTGCTACCTCCCTTGATTCTGTTATTCTATTGAACAAAAAAACTATAAAAATAAATATGCGTGCCGGTCCGTAAAAGGGCGTCCACCAACACGGACACCCTTTTATATGATTTAGTAACGGGGGTTTGGATAACAACCTCCTGCCCTGAAAGCTTACAACCCCGCCGTCTTAACTCTGCCGCTTTAAACTCTGCCGGTATAAGCCCCTCCAGCCTGGCGGTGTATGCCTGAATTGCCGCATCCAGTTCCCCGATCCTCGTTTCCAATTCCTCCGGCTCCACGCCCATTTTCCGGACTTCGCTTTCAAGTTGCTTCTTCTGTTCCTCCAGTCGCATCTTCTGGTTTTCTGCCAGTCTCTTACAATAATGAGTGTACGCCCTCACCGTTCGCCGATACGTAAAGTAGTCATTTATTACATCGGCTGCAACTCGCCACTCGTTATTTAAATATAGCTCTCGCATGGCGTTTACCATTTTAACTAGCGCCCGCTTTTCCCGGAATCTGCACCCTTTAAGCAACACTGCCATAGCCTCATTAAACTGCCGGGCCGCTCCAAGGTCCTCCGGCTCACTGACCGTAATATGGCCGCTTATATGGCGAAAGTAATTCTTAATAGGAGTAACGGGAGTTATCGTTTGGAACTGTTTTAGCTGTTCACTCATAATCAGCAGCCCTCCTGTTCTTGGCCTGCTTGTCCCCTGACCGCCGCGGCGGTATTTTTTCGCTGGCGGCTTGCCTGCTGAAAGCTTGCAGTTACATCCCGATCCGCTACACCCTCATCCGCCGAATCCTCATCCTCCTCGTTTTCATATATCGAAAACGACAACCCCCGCCTCATTATCTCGGACAGCATGAAACCATCTCGAAAGCCCTGGAAGTAAAAAGCGTCGCTCGTAATGTTATCCACTATTACCTCAACATTATTAAGCTTATCCACTAAATTAAAAAGTTCCTCGTTGTGCCTGGTACGCCGCCGTATTTCATTATATATTTCCGTCCATTTTTGGTCATATTTGTGGTATGTTTTGTTCCCCTCAAGCATTTTATCGAAAGCTATTTCCTGCCGGTCACATATAAAGCTAAAAAAATCTTCTTCAAATACATCGGTCTGTTTTAGCTGCTTACTCATTATTGTTATACCTCCCATAATTCAACTTTTGTAATTTCCAGTTTATTTAAGGTAATGGCCGCCATGAGGTCAGCCATTACCATCCAGATAAGCCGCGCTATAGCTGATACTTGGCAAAACTTACAGTTCCACTTCCCAATAACTCAACACCTTTACGGCGTCACCCTTGCCAATACAGCACATAAAGCTAATTTCGGCACCTATAAGCTCCTCGGGCAGGGCATCAAGGTTAAGGTTCTCTGCCAAGCCCTGGCGCCCGGTAAAATGCTTACTGTATTTGTCAAGAAAGGATGCAATACAATTCGGTGATTCCTTAAACTCGTCCAAGGTGCTATCAAGCTGTTCCGGAGTTAAGCCGGCAAGGTAATTCGCTACCTCGATCAGAATCGGTTGAGTCTTGATGTTAGTTGATGTCTTTTTCTGTAGGTAGGGTTTGCTGTCTATTAAAGACATTTTGAAACCTCCTATCGAAAGTATTTTGTTTTCTACCCGAAGGAGGTTATAATGTTTAGGAGAAGTAACCTCCTTCGGGGTACTCACTTGTTACAGGAAGGTAACTGTTTGGCAACGGTCCTTCCTGCTTCAGTTTTTTAATCCTCCTTTTGGACTTGTCCACTCTCTAACCACTTTAAAAGCGCCTGGCGGCTTAGACGCCATTCCCTGCCTACCTTCCTCGCTGGGATTTCTCCCTCTCGAAGAAGTTTCTTTAAAGTGGTTTGGCTAATCCTTAAAAACTCCGCCGCCTCTTCCAGATTCATTATTTCTCGATCCAGACTATCCCCCCTCTCTCTTTGTAATAAATCTTACCATAATCAGATATAACAAGTCAACTGTATATTGCCTTAATTTAGTTATATTTTATCATTACTTAACGTAAACATAAAATAAGGAGATGACATCGGCATAAGGAGCGGGGAAAGCGGACTGGGGCTTGCCAGGGGGTAAGTATTGTTTACACCCTTAAACATTGCTCCATGGTCGTAACAACCATGGAGAGCGGCAGCGTAAAATCTTCAATAAGGCATTTTCCTTTTTTCGACATTCTTTTACAAAGGAAAATCGTTTTTTTGTTGGAATTTAATATAAAAATCCCAAGGAGGTCTTATCTATGAAACGTTTTTCCCTCGGCCTTGTCACCGGTCTTGTTGCTGGCCTACTGCTGGCTACTACAACTTTTGTCCTTGCCGCTG
>NZ_JAKOAV010000041.1 GCF_029478095.1 Pelotomaculum isophthalicicum JI
ACAATGAATGGCATATGCGGTCCATGTGAGTGGCGTTACATTTCTCACTTGCTTGGCTGATTGGCAAAACAACTCTCACGCCATTGACGGTGAGAATCCCACCGTCAAATTACGTGAGAAGCAACACTAGCCATGGTTGGACTGAAACCTGAAATTATTGAGGATGTATGGACTGATCTGGGTATGGATGTCGCTCCGGCAGTTGGTCCTTGTGTCCATTATGTAAAAGCATGCCCGGGTACTGAAACTTGCAGATTCGGCGTGAAAGATTCACTAGGCTTGGGTATGCGATTAGAAAAGCTGCTGGTAGGTATGAAAATGCCGGGAAAAATAAAAATCGGGGTTTCAGGATGCCCGAATAACTGCGGTGAAGGTTATGTCCGCGATATTGGCCTGTTTGGGAAATCGAAAGGCTGGACATTAATTATCGGCGGCACCTCTGGAAGAAAACCGCGCATCGGAGACGTAATTGCCGAATAACTGACCGACGACCAAGCGGTGGACTGACCCAGAAGTGCCTGGAGTACTATAAAAACAACGCCAACCCTAAAGAAAGGACAGCCAGGTTAATCGAAAGGATAGGTATCGAAGCATTTAAAAATGCTGTTCTCGTATAAACGAAAAATGGGGCGCCTTTAGCAATTACCCCTCAAAAAAGCAGGCCGCTGGTCTCTCTTCCAGGTCGCCAACCAGGAAGCGTTTCGCCGGCCTGCTTAAAGTCCTTATGAATAATTCTTCTCTATATAGCTTTGTAGACATTCTTTTATTTTTGTTCTCATCTCAGGCTCACATCTACATTGCCTAATTAAAACTGCTTGACATCCTTGTTCATACCCAAGTTTATATGAACCATCTTTGTTTTGTTTCACCCTAAAATAATAAGTAAACTCTCTATTTTTTTTATTGCAAAAGATTTTGATAGAGTCATAATATGTCCTCCCTGTGATGTCCAAACCCCATATTCCTCCAAACCATTATTAGTATTACCATTAATTTCTATGGCAGAAGAGATTATTCCTTGACAAAAATTCCGACAGATTAATACAGAGAAGCAGTGAACTATCTACTTCATAATCATTACTGGCTACTATTTCTCGCGTTGGCTTGGTTTCTTATGGTTGGCTCAATGGTTTGGTTTCATTTAATCTCAGGTGTTGCGTTCGGATCATAAGGATTTGTTCTTATTGCAAGTGAGAATAAATAGGGATAATCTTTGCTCAAATGCTTCATATATTGTAACCATTCTGTAATCAAGAAAATATAGGCTCTTTTCATATCATTCGAGAGATGTTCGGTATCAGCGCTTGATAGCTGTCTTAAGTTCTGTCTGACAATTAATTCCTCGGTCAGGTGAAAAACCGCCCAAAGGAGTTCTGAGAAGGACTCATGTTCCAGCAAGTTAGGGTTTTCTAAAAGGCGTAGCAGAAAACCCCTTTTTTCTATTAAATAAACGTGTAAATATTCCAGATTACCACAATGAATTTTTATATTATAATTATGATTTTTGATATATACACCTGCGTTATTAAAATCTTTATTGGACCAATTGTTATCGATAATTAATTTTCTTACAAGCTCCTGTGAATGCGAATCAAACTCTGTGAAAACTTTTAAAAGCCGGTTTCCTACTTCACTAAAAAAAGCACCTATTACCATATTCAGTTTTTTAAGCATAATACGTTTTTCTCTTTCATCCAGTAATCTATGTAATATTATTGTGACTAATAAAACTTCAATGGGTAAAAAAGCAAGATCCCCAATTAAGTGTTTAATAATATAATAAGCATCGCTAAAGATTAAATAATGAATGAAATAAAGAGATAAAGATAAAAAAAACAACAATAAACTCAATCTTATGGTCCAATAACGTTTCAAGTAGAATCAACCTTCCCATAAAATAAATCTTATTTACTATAAAGAGTGTATATTATTTTATTCAGTAGTAGGTTAATATGCCATATAATGTCAATACTTTTATAAACGAAACTGACATATACTTTACCCTCACGGGGGACTTGGAAATGACCTGCTTTTGATTTGTAAAATTTTTCGGGATATCACTTGAGGCTGTGGCAGGGGCGGACAGCAAGAGCCGAGGTTTTTGCAATTAAAAAAGACCGTTAATTTTCGGTCTTTTTTAATCGGATTTTCTCCGTACACAGCTTTATTCATTAACAGAATCCATTATATCACCGGCCTGTATCTGGTCGACAACATCCGTTCCCATTATTACCTTGCCAAAAACGGCATATTGTCCGTCCAGCCAAGGAGCATCTTTTTTAAGTATATAAAATTGAGAGCCGGCTGAATCAGGTATTAAAAACCTGCATTAATAAACAGGATTATAATCCCATGCGCAGAAGAATAGGGTTATTTTTTAATGTTCACATAATGTTCACAAAACTAATATAAAAAACACATAAAATTGAAACGAAACAGTAATAATTAAATGTTATTATTAAAAGGAACATTTTAAATATTCCCGGGTTTAAACAAAGATAAATCAAACCCGGTTGACATAATAATCCTCCAAAACAAGCAATCTCTCCTTCCGCCATCAGGCGGTATATTTTTTTTCAAACTCAACCATCCGGTTAGTGTTACTTTTTGTACCCCAAAAGGCTTGATGTTCTTTCTTGCTCATGTAACTTTATTGTAAAGTTTTGAATATTCTAATAGCAAAAATATACAGCAAGGAGAATAGCTATGAGCGGGATAACAGATTGGTTGCTTTGTCTTACAGTTGCATGGGGTGTAATTTGGAAGGCATTAACCTTATGGCAAGTAACCCATCATCACTAATATTCTCCACCCCCGGAATCCTACTTTGGCCGCTGTTTCCCGGAAATATCTATTCAAGAATCTTTTCTAAACATCCTTAGATCAGCAATACTGTACTGCTCCAGCGGCTTCCTACTGTGCGTCATTAGTGACGCTATGACAGCCTCAGGCATTCTCCCTATCACTAGCACCTATGGGGCAGGTAAAATTATTGCCTCTCTTATTAGAAAAAAGTACAGCAGCAAGAAAGTATAAATGCTGGCAAAATCGATACATAATTACATGACTAGGATAATTTATGATCCCCTACACGTACTATGGTTACTACCTGATTATCATTATCCACATCAAAATATGCCCGGGCTCCTCTGGACAAGCGGATCGAAAACCTGGTACCACCCAGATTTTCATATTCCGCATCGCCAATCTGCTCAGCTGCTTCCCGCGGGTGCATTCCATCATTATTTATCGCATTTTGAAACTCGTCAAATTTATCTTGTTCCGCTTTTGTCATTTCTACAAATACAGCATTTTCTTTATTTAGGGTCCATACAGCTTGAACAGGAGTTTTTTCCTCCACAGGTGATTCTGCTACTTTCCACTTTGCCTGCAATAATAAATGATTGGCGTTTTGATAGCGTAAATCATTGCCATTAGCCTCAATTTTTGTTTGAAGCGCCTTCTCTCCCATTACATCTGCTTCATTTTCCAATTCCGGTTCATCGTTAACAAGTAGTCCTGCCGCCTGTGTCGTCGGTTGAACGCGCCCCTGCTTCTGTTGTACCGCGTGCCATGCTTCGTGCGGCAAATGCTGTTCCTGTCCGGGTGCGATGAAAATATCACTCCCTTGCGTATACGCGAGGGCCCCTACCCGCGGTGGCTTGTCTGAGTTGCGGTGCACATGGACATCCGAAAGATCCAAACCGGAAAGCGTTTCGATACCTGCTTTAAGATGATCGGGCATACCGGTATTATTATCCTGACGCTGACTTCCTGCCATTTGGACTGCGTCTTCGTCCTCCATTGGCAAGTCGCTATCAATGGATTCAACTCGTTGGACCGGCTGAAGAAATTGCTGTTTCAAGAACTGTGCAACAGCGTGGTTACCGATGATACGCTGGAGTTGTAATATATTTGCCGGCGTTAAAACTAAACCGGAATTGGCAACAGCATCATGTAAAAGATTTTTCTCATTTAATGATTCTTTTTCAATATTTTTTGTCTTATGTTTTTCCGGTGATATATCATGCTTATTATTAAAATCTGTTTTTGGCAATTGTGTTAACATGCCTCTTTCCTCCCTATAAAAGCCGCCAACGCACAGCTAAAGCTTCCATGTTATTAGTGATTATGTCAATTAAATATTTTTCTTATATATTAACATATATGAATGGTGAAATGTATCATGACATGAAACTATTGTAAAGATAGCCACTCATCACACCTGAAACGAAGAGTGGCTATTATTATTAGTGGTTAATTATTTTTTTGGTTAATAGTAAATAAATATTTACCAATACACCTACTTATTATATAATGTTTTTATTGTTAACAACTTTTGTATTTATGGGAGGTGTTATAAATAGGTAAATTGGAAAACGTAGCCGGTGACTTCCTGGCACTTATGGCCTTTATACGTGATAAATTCATCAGGCCGGTTGAGCTGATTACACGCTCCCGGATAAGCCACGTTCAATTTTATGCGATATCTGTGCTGCGGCGGAGCGGCTCTCTTTCAATGTCGGAATTGGCCGGTGAGATGCACATATCAAAACAGCAGCTTACTCCTCTCGTCTACAAGCTTATCGACAACGGTTTATTGGCCAGAAAAACAGATGAAAAAGACCGGCGGATCGTCCGCATAGAGGTGACAGAGATTGGCAGACACATGTATGAGGAAATACTGGTGGAAATAAAACTGGCTCTTATCAAAAAGCTTGGAACGCTTCCCGAAATGGAATTGAATGAACTGGAGCATATGCTGAAGAGAACCTATGAGATCATGAAAAGCATTTACTAGATTATAATCAGGCCGCTGTACCAAGAATTCAAAATCTTTTAAGGTGGTTTATTGAATGAAGAAACTAAAAATAGTTTTGCTGATACTGGCAGTGTTGATCCTTATCGCTGGAGGGACTGGGATATCCTACTACGTATATGAAAGCACTAACTTCTTCTCCACGGAAAACGCCCAAATAACTTCCGATATTATTACACTGACACCGGAAGTCACCGGCAAAGTAAAAAGCTGGGACGTTAAAGAAGGGGATTATGTAAAAGCGGGACAGGTAATTGGAAAGCAAGATGTCGGCATGTTGGTCACTAGTTCTGCGATGAACCCCCAGACATTATCCAGCACGGCGGATTCGATCATCTCGAAAGCGGATATCAAAGCTCCGATCGACGGCAAGATCGTCCAGTCTAATGTCGTTAAAGGTGAAGTCATTTCACCCGGCATGGAAATTGCAACGGTGGCTGACACTTCACACATATACATTAAGGCAAACATTGAAGAAACGGATATTATCAAGATTAAACCGGGTCAAAAAGTCGATATAAAGATTGATGCCTATCCCCGCAAGTCCTTCGAAGGTTATGTTGAGAGCATCGGTCAGGCTACGCAGTCGGCATTCAGTCAATTCCCATCACTCAACACAAGCGGAACTTTCTCAAAAGTCACACAGCTAATCCCTGTGAAAATAGCCATCACTAATATTAATGACCTGACTCTCATGCTGGGAATGAACGCGACAGTTAAAATACATGTCAGACAGTGAAAGGAGGTTCTATAAATGCATAAAAGAATCAGCAAATCTCTTGCGATTTTCTTGGCGCTGCTTCTATTGTTCGCCGTCTCCGGATGCGCTGAACAGAAAACAAATAACCCAACGACCGTAACGACGGCGGTAGCCGATAATCAGGAATTGGAAACAACCCTGGAACTAAGTGGCGTCCTGGTGCCTGCGCAAACGGTTGATCTATCAAGTAAAATTTCAGGGCAGGTAACTAACCTGGGCTTTAATGTCGGCAGCGCCGTCAAAGCGGGTGACGTCCTTATACAGTTGGATACGGAAGCGTTAAAAGCCCAGCTTATGCAAGCGGAAGCCGGTTTGCAGTCAGCCGAGGCAGCGGCGCAGTCAGTGCAAAATCAAGCTTCATTAGCAAAAATAAACCTGGATGCGGCGCAAAAACTATACGAAAGAACAAAATCCCTTTACGAGGCGGGCGCGGTATCCCAGAGCCAAATGGACGATACCACTGACAAATTGAATATCGCCAAAAACCAGTCTGAGAATGCATCCGGCCCCGCCCAAAACCAGGCTCAAGCCGCAATCAACACAGCTCAGGCAAATATAAAAAATCTCCAGGTACAGATTGACAACGCCACTATCAGAAGTCCGTTAGACGGGATAGTAACCAATCAGAGCGTAAATGTTGGCACAGTTGTCTCGCCAGGCGTTCCGGTCATATCAATTGTAGACACTTCAATTCTTAAAATGAAATGCACAGTTACCCAAGACTTGTTACCACTTTTGTCGATTAACCAAGAAATGGACATTAAGATCGACAGCTACCCTGAAAGTAAATTCAAAGGATCTATTTCCAGCATCGGGCCTATTGCAGTCAGTACGGGCGAAGTTTTCCCCGTGGAAATTTCTATTAAGAACAACGGCAGCCTGACGGCCGGATTGTCGGCCCATGCTTCCATGAACACTAAAGTAAGCGGAGTTGTTGTCCCGGCATCATCGGTGGCACAAAACGGTGGAGAAAACTGCGTGTTTATAATCAAGGACAATATCGCTTCGAAACGCGTGGTCAGAACCGGGCTAAAGAACGACAAGGGCACTCAAATTCTAATGGGTGTAAATGCCGGTGAGAGTGTCGCCATTACAAACGTAAACACTCTAACCGATAAAATGCCGGTAAACGCCAATTAATAAATTGGCTAATCAAAAACCAAGCGGAGATTTTAATCCATGCTAAGACTATTCCAATTTTTTAAACCATACGTTTGGAACTTATTTTGGGTGATAGTGTTTCTTTTCGTCCAGTCCCTGGCGGAACTGTATCTCCCGACACTTATGTCGGATGTCGTCAACGACGGCATGATGAAGGGCAATAGCAGTTACATCTGGAAATACGGGAGCTATATGCTACTAGTAGCGCTTGGCAGCAGCCTCTGCTCCATAGTAGGCAGTTACCTGTCGTCAATTATCGGGGTGGGCTTCGGCAGAGACATCCGCGACAAGGTTTTTTCACGCGTGGAGAGCTATTCCCTGCAAGAGTTTGATAAAATCGGAACTGCCTCTTTGATTACCAGAACAACTAATGATGTTATTCAGGTGCAGACCCTGATAGTAATGGGTTTACGATTTATGGTCTATGCCCCGATCATGTGCGTTGGGGGCATCATCATGGCGTTTTCCAAGGATAAGCAGCTTACTTTAATCCTGGCCGTGGTTCTCCCCGTTATGTTGCTCTTGATTGCGAGCATTGCCAGTGTGATCGTTCCCTTGTTCAAATCAATGCAGGTCAAGCTTGATAAAGTTAATCTGGTACTCCGTGAGAATTTAACCGGTATCAGGGTTATCCGCGCTTTCAATAGACTAAAGAGTGAAAATGAACGTTTTGAGAAAGCAAACCGCGATCTGACCGAAACATCGATTAAGGTCAATAAAATTATGGCGGCGATACAGCCGATCATGATCATTCTTATGAATTTTACCTCTATTGCGATCATCTGGTTTGGCGGCCACCGCATTAGTCAAAACGAAATGCAAGTCGGAGACATGATGGCGTTCCTCCAGTACGCGATGCAAGTCATGTTCTCCATCATCATGGTAACGATTATGTTTGTCATGGTCCCGAGGGCACAGGCGTCAGCCACGCGGATTAACGAAGTACTGGACATGGAGCCTAAAATTGTTGATCCGTTACACGGAGGAGAATCCGATGGCAAGAGAGGTTATGTGGAATTCCGGGATGTCACTTTCAGCTATCCCGGCGCTGAAATGCCTGCCATTAGAAACATATCATTCGCTGCCTATCCCGGTGAGGTTACAGCGATTATAGGTGGTACGGGCTCGGGTAAATCCACCCTGATTAATCTGATACCGCGATTCTATGATGTTGACAGCGGCAGCGTCCTGGTTGACGGCGCGGATGTCAGGCAAATGAATCAAAAAGATCTCAGGGCAAAAATCGGGTTCGTGCCGCAGACTCCAATCCTTTTCAGTGGAACCGTTTCTGAAAACATCCGTTACGGAAAGACTGACGCGAGCGATGAAGAGATAACCCACGCAGCGGATGTAGCGCAGGCGAGTGAGTTCATTTCAAAAATGAAAGAAGGTTATAATTCGCAGATCTCCCAGGGTGGAACCAATTTATCCGGCGGGCAGAAACAAAGGCTTTCCATTGCCCGCGCCTTAGTCAGAAAGCCCGGGATATATATCTTGGACGACAGTTTCTCAGCCCTCGACTTTAAGACAGACGCCCAACTCCGGGCGGCGCTTAAAAAAGAAACCGTTGCTTCCACCGTTATTATTGTTGCCCAGAGGGCGGGAACAGTCATGGATGCCGACAGGATCATCGTATTGGACGAAGGGCGGATTGAAGGCATAGGCAAACACAAGGAATTAATGAGCACATGTTCAGTATACCGTGAGATTGTGTCCTCCCAACTGTCAGGAGAGGAGATTGCGTGACAGCATGAACGGAAAAGATTCACCAAGAACCGGTCCGGCGCGTCCAGGTCCTATGGGCCGCGGCCCGATGATGGGTCCCCCGGTGGAAAAAGCGAAGGATTTTCGAGGAACGTTAAAAAGATTAATAAGTTATCTGCGGCCGGAGAAGTACCGTTTCATCGCGGTGCTCATTCTGGCTATCATCAGTACACTTTTTTCAATCGTGGGTCCCAAAATCATGGGGAAGGCGACAACCAAACTTGCTGACGGGATCCTCGCCAAGTACGAATATTATATCCAGCTATATACGGCGATCCAGAGGAATATGCCGGTTGAGGTGATCAGCAGACTAAAAAAGCAGCCCATACCGACCTTTGACTTTGGATATATAGGAAAAGTGCTGCTGCTGTTAATCGCGCTTTACTTGATTAGCGCCCTGTGCAGCTACGTGATGGCTTATATCATGTCGAGCGTTTCTCAAAACACTGTTTATAAAATGCGCAACGACGTAAAAGATAAGCTTGACCATATACCTCTAAAATATTTCGACCAGCGCACTCATGGCGAGATCCTAAGCCGGGTGACGAATGACATGGACAACATTGCGACAACGCTTCAGCAAAGTCTGACCCAGTTGATCACGTCTTTGGTTACTGTGATCGGCATTTTGATCATGATGCTGACAATCAGTCCCGTGATGACTGTAATAGCACTGGTAACCCTCCCGGCAAGCATGTTCATCACCGCTTTAATTACTAAAAAATCTCAAAAATTTTTCGCGGATCAACAGAAATGCCTGGGTGAACTCAACGGTCATATCGAGGAAATGTACGCGGGGCATAAGATCGTTAAAGTATTCGGACATGAAGAGGACTCAATAGTAAAGTTCCAAGAGATAAACGTAAGACTATACGGAGTCGGATGGAAAGCGCAGTTTATGTCAGGTATTATCTTCCCGGCCTTGAACTTTGTAAATAATGTCGGATATGTGGCCATATGCGTAGTAGGCGGTCTGTTAGTGGCTCATAAGAAAATTGAGATTGGTGATATCCAGGCGTTCATCCAGTACACAAGGCAGTTCACTCAGCCGATCATCCAGGTGGCCAATATAGCCAACGTATTGCAGTCTACAGTGGCGTCTGCGGAACGGGTATTTGAAATTATGGATGAGGCTGAGCAAATTCCTGATCAGGAGGATGCAAAAGTCATAACGTTCCCGAAAGGCAATATCAGATTTGAACATGTAAAGTTCGGTTACAAGGAAGAAGATCCGCTCATGGAGGATCTCAGCATAAATATTGAGGAAGGCAATACCGTCGCCATCGTCGGGCCGACCGGAGCGGGTAAAACAACTCTGGTAAATCTGATTATGCGCTTTTATGAGGTCCAAGGCGGGAGGATCACCATCGACGGTGTGGATATAAGGGAAATGACGCGCGGGGATTTACGCACGATGTTCGGGATGGTGCTGCAGGATACATGGCTCTTTAACGGAACTATAAGGGACAATATTGCTTACGGCCGCGAAGGAGCTAACGATGAGGAGGTCATCAGTGCGGCAAAAGCCGCCAATGCGCATCACTTCATCAAAACTCTCCCTGACGGTTATGATACCGTGCTAAACGAAGAAGCTTCAAATATCTCGCAAGGCCAGAAGCAACTCCTGACCATAGCCCGGGCCATTCTTGCCGACCCGGCGATTCTCATTCTTGATGAGGCCACCAGCAACATCGACACTAGAACCGAAGTACTAATTCAAAAAGCCATGTCAAGATTAATGAAGGGAAGAACCAGCTTTGTTATTGCTCACAGACTTTCAACAATCCGTGACGCGGACCTGATCCTGGTAATGAACAAAGGTGCCATCGTGGAACAGGGTAATCACAACGAACTCCTTGCCAAGGACGGCTTCTACGCCGACCTGTACAACTGTCAATTCGCGGGCGGCAACCTTAGTGATAAGGTAGTATCTTAACCCTGCTGAGAGCTGTTTAAATTGATACTCTGTTTCTACCCATTTTTTTGCTCTGGAACATCAGAGCATCCGCTCTCTTTACCACACTCTCGACCGTGTCACCGGAAACGGCCATCGTAGCCCCGACAGATACGGTAACCGATACTTCATGCCGCCCATCGGAATAACATGACTGTTCAACAAGGGCGCGCAAACTCCCGGCGACAGATTGGAGCATATAAATATCACCGGCTGGTATCACAACGATAAATTCCTCTCCTCCCCAACGACAAACCTGACCTTTTCCATTAACTCCTCTTTTTATGGTCATCGACACCATTTTCAAAACTTCATCGCCAACATCGTGGCCATGTTCATCATTGACTTTTTTAAAATGATCTATATCTAGAAATAACACCCCGAAAAATGGACAACCACAATCGGACATTTCTTTAATTTTACCCTGTAAATGGATTTCCGCATAACGCCGGTTGGCCAGCCTGGTAAGAGGGTCCAACAATGAGAGTTCACGCAGTTGATCTATCTGTTGGATAAGATCTATTTTAGGGGAATTGTCATTAAAGATCTCAATAGCGCCGGTGATCTTCCCGTCAGAGTCCCGGATGGGAGATACACGGATAAAAACTGGAACCCGAAACCCCCCTTTATGGCGAAGAAAAACCTCAGCCTCACGCATTACCCCATCTTCGATGGTTTTGGCCAAGGGGCACATTTCTGAACAAAGTGAAACACCCTCGCAGTCAACATGTTTGAGCAAATTATGCCAACAATATGAACCTACAACTTCCGCATTTTTGAAACCGGTAATTTTCTCGGCTCCTTTGTTCCAAAAGGTAATTTTTCTATCCCTGTCTACAATATATAAACCGTCATAGAGATTCTCCAAAATATCCTGGCAACTTTGAACATCCATTATATCACCGTCTTCCGAACAAATGTTAATTTATACTAATACGTATAATATAATATGATGCCAGGATATGGGAAGTTCCACTACAATTTATACTCGACAAACTCGTACCGGCAAGGATTGCCATATGCTATATACATCTTTAGTTACTCCGGGACCATAACTATTGATGCCAGCGTTTTTGAACGTGTATGGGGCGATTTATTATCATCTACATGCCTGCATATGGAATTCGGGTGATTTTCATGATCAGCCAGAAATTTCATCATCAATTCCGGGGTTATTTCTCCGTAATGTTGTTCCATGATATTTCTTAAGTGATTTGCGCGAAAGTAGCTGTCCGGCGCTACCATATATATCTGATTGCCTTTATAAAACCGTTCAGTTTGACAATGGTTTGAATGTACGAGCATATCCCTTTCCGGATATAGGATGCTGAAATCATCAAAGGCGCTTTCTATGCCGACGATTTCTCCATCGGCGCTTGCCAAATGATAATATCCAATACCCCGCGCGGCCTGACAAAGCACCCCCAGGGCATCACTAATACTTTTCTGTCTCATAGCTTTGGGAAGATAAAGTCCGCAAGGAAGGTCAACTACATGTTCTTGTGAAGGGCCTAAATTTAAATTTTCACTTATGCCAAACCCGGCTGAATTCAAAGTGTATTCGTATACTCCCCCAAAAGAAAGCACAAGTTGTTCTAATCCATCTTCATATTTTATTTTTAATAGATCCATGGGGAAACCAGGAACCCAATCGACATTCTGCCCCAGAATAGTCTTGCCATTCTTCGTGGCCCCGCCGGTAACCGCGAATGAAGTGCACATCCCTGTTATCGTTCCGTAGTAAAATGTTAAATCTAAAACACATCTAAGGGTAAATGCTTCTTCAAAAGTTATGCCTGCCCCTTCGGATTCACCTTTAATGAAATCTATGACATCAGGGTCGAATTCTTTAGCCTTGGGGAAAAACTTCATAGCGTTACCGACGATTTCACTCTTGCCGATCTGGAGATTATGACATAAACTTAAAAAATTTATTTCTACTGACTCTAAGATATTATCTTTACAGGCTTCACCATACTGCCTGCCGATATCATAAAGCGTACCCTGACACTCAACTATATTAAAAGCCCTGACTTCTTTCATTACGATTCCTCCGCGGTACTAATCAACTAATTGTATAATTAATTAGCTTCATCAAATCCTTTGACTTGTAATTTTTATTTTTATGGTAAATAAATTTCCATTATGCCATCAATTAAATTAACAACCACTTCTATTTTAATCTTAAATTGTCGGGGTTCAACCCCTCTATTTCCGGCAGTACGAAGAACCCATCTTTCCTGATGAGAACGTCGTCGAAATAAATTTCCCCGCCACCGTATTCCGGTGTCTGAATACAGACCAAGTCCCAGTGGATAGCCGACCTGTTCCCGTTGAAACACCGCTCGTAAGCGCTACCCGGGGTAAAATGGATGGAACCGGCTATTTTTTCATCGAACAAGGTGTCTTTCATGGGTTTCTTAATGTAGGGATTGACTCCCAGTGCGAATTCACCGATGTAGCGCGCTCCCTCGTCTGTGTCCAACACTTTGTTGAGCCGCTCCGGGTCGTTTGCCGAAGCGTTAACGATCTTCCCGTCCTTGAACTCAAGCCGGATGTTCTCGTAGGTGAATCCCTGATACTGAGCCGGTGTGTTGTAGGTGATAAAACCGTTCACAGAGTCCCTGACCGGAGCGGTGTAAACTTCCCCGTCGGGAATGTTTCGCCTGCCGGCGCACTTGACGGCCGGTAATGATTTAATGGAAAATGTCAGTTCGGTCCCCTTCCCCACAATCCGCACTTGGTCGCTATTCTCCATCAGTTCTATTAGGGGATCCATGGCCGCGTCCATTTTAGAATAGTCCAGGTTGCAGACCTGGAAGTAAAAATCCTCAAAGGCCTCCGTGCTCATATCGGCTAATTGGGCCATAGGAGGCGAAGGGTAGCGCAGGACCACCCACTTGGTCCCCGACACCCGGATCCTCCCATGCACCTCATTCCAGAAATGCTTGTTGTACAGGTACATTTTTTCCGCCGGGACGTCGGACATCTCCGCGAAGTTGTTCCCGGAACGGATACCGATATAAGCATCCATCTCTCTCATCCGGTCTGCCTCGTATTGCGCCCTGCTTTTCATTTGTTTTTCTGTGGCCCCCAGCAGTATGGCCCTCTCCACCGAGGCATCTTTAATGGTAACAAACGGCACCCCGCCGGCACGGTACACTTCCCGCACCAATTCCTTGACCAGCGGGGTTTCAAGCCCTACCGCCTCAATGAGAACTTTTTCATCAACCTGCAAATCACAAGAATAATTTACCAGGTTTTTCGCCAGGATTCTTATACGTTTATCAACCATCCCCATACCTCCGATCAGTAAATCTATACTAGTTTGTTCAAACTGAAACATACGTATTATAATAGAAAAACCTACCCTATATTATCGGGTAGGCTTTTTAACTTATCCGGCAATACATTTGTGCTAAAATCAGACGAGCATAACCACTTTTTATAAGTATGGGTTATATATAAAAGATGGCAATATCATGCCATTAATTGTTCTATAATTTTAGGGGGAACACTTGGCGCAAATAGACATGAAAAGGGTTGTGCTTAAGTACCGGTCACCGCGATCCGGCAGGATAGCCACGATCACACCTGACTCCATACGTTCAGCCACCTTAAGGGCGCATGCCACAGACGCGCCGCTGGACATACCAACGAAAATACCTTCTCGCGTGGCCAACATCCTGGCTGTTTCAAAGGCCTCTTCATCTTTAATGGTGATCTTCTCATCCAGCAGCTCAGGATGGTAAATCCGCGGTACGATGGCTTCCTCCATATTTTTCAGCCCCTGAATGGTATGCCCCTTAACTGGCTCGGCGCCGATGATCCGTACACCCGGCTTTCGCTCTTTCAAGTAGCGGCCTGTTCCCATCAGCGTCCCCGTAGTACCCATACCCGCCACAAATACATCCACTTTCCCGTCGGTCTGCGCGTAGATTTCCGGGCCAGTAGTCTCGTAGTGAGCAAGAGAATTATTCTCGTTAACAAACTGGTTCGGCATATAGTACATATCAGGCTCAGCGTTGACGATTTGGTGGGCCAGCCGGATGGCGCCGTCCGTTCCTTCCTCGGCCGGAGTCAGGACAACTTCCGCCCCGAAGGCTTCCAGGGTTTTGCTTCTTTCCATACTGACGCAACCCGGCATTATGAGTTTTACCTGGTATCCTTTAGCCACGCTAATCATCGCCACAGCAATTCCCGTGTTCCCCGAAGTTGGCTCAAGAATAATTTTGCCCCTGGTAAGCTCTCCTGATTCTTCCGCTTTTTTTATCATGTAATAGGCCGGGCGGTCCTTTACCGAACCACCCGGGTTGCTGCCTTCCAGTTTTCCGTAAATCTTCACTCTCGGGTTAGTACTTATCTTTTTTAATTCAACGAGCGGCGTATTTCCTATTGCTGATAAAATGTCCATCCTGTGTCGCCTCCAACGTTTTCGTCTAAATCCAACACCGCCTTTCTATTCGCCGTCCATGACCCGATTTCCTGCCAGTCCGATCAAGCCCGCCACATTTGCGCTAAAAGATTCTTCACCTGCAGTATTTTAGTTTACTTTACCTAATGTGACCCTGGCATCCAAAGCAACGATCCTGTCGGCATAAGCCAGTAAAGGATTAATATCCATCTCCGATATCGATGGATTTTCCATTACCAACTGCGCAAAACTTGCCAGGCAATCAGTTAGCATATCAAAGTTTACCGCAGTGGTGCCCCTGGCGCCGGCCAGTATCTTGCCTGCCTTTGTTTCATTAATCATAGTCATGAATTCTTCCTTGCTCAAAGGAAGTATTCTTAACGAAACATCATTCAGTATCTCGGTAAAGACGCCTCCCGTACCAAAAGCCAGTACCGGTCCGAATTGCGGATCTCTTTTGCATCCGATTAACAGTTCAGTTCCCTTGGGCAGATACTCCTGAATAAGCACTCCATCAATTTTTGCGCCAGCTTGCCTGCGATGTATCTCCCCGTGCATTTCTGTAAAAGCCTCTTCAAGTTGTTGAGGGTTTCCGATATTCAGCCGCACACCCCCGACATCTGATTTATGGATGATATCCGTGCTGATTACCTTCATAGTAACCGGATATCCTATTTTTTCAGCAAGCGAAACGGCTTCCTCTATATTTTTTGCCTTTTCCCAGCGGACCACCGGGATGCCGCAAGATTCCAGGAGTTTTAAGGCTTCAGTTTGCTCCAAGTTTCCGGCGGCTTTGCCGGCAAGAATTTTCCCGGCGGGATTTTGCCCGGGGCTAACAGGTATGGCCGTACTATACACTTTCTTCTTGATCAACCGGTGATATTTATACAGCGCTGAGAGCGCTCTGGCGGCGCGTTCAAGAGAAAAATAATACACAACATTGTTGTCTTTTTCTAATTCCTGTTCATAATCCCGATAGCGATTCCCACATGTGGAAACAACTATCGGTTTATCCGGATATTTGCCGGCGATCTCCCTGATTACGCCGGTTACGTCCAAAAAGTCCTCTTCTTTATCCAAGAATGATCCGGTCATGCAGATAACTGAATCCACCTGCGGGTCTTCCATGAAGGCTTCCAGGATGCGGCGATAGGAATACTGGTAGCCGTTAAACATGCTGGCCGGCCACATATCCATGGGGTTGCCGCAACGCGCCCATGGCGGAAACAATTCATTCAATTGTTCAAAAGTGGTTTTGCTCAGCGCGGCTATTTCCAAGCCGTAACGGATGCAGGCATCCACAGCCATCACACCGGCGCCGCCGGATATCGAAACTATTCCGATCCGGTTTCCCTTAATACCGTTAAACGTGCAGAATGCCTTATTAAGGTCAATCATTTCTTCTACGTCCGCCGCTCTGAATAAGCCACACTGTTTGAAAGCAGTGTCAAATACTTTGTCTTCACCGGCAAGTGAGCCTGTGTGTGAACTCGCGGCGATTGAACCGGCGGCACTGGTTCCGGTTTTATAAATAACCACCGGCGTTAGCGGCACAGCGTCTTTAGCCGCCTCCATGAACTTAGTGCCGTTTTTCAAGCTCTCCATGTGTATATTTATTACTTTGAGACGGGGATCCCGCGCAAGATGTCCTAACACATCGGAGACGTCAATATCAGTTGTGTTGCCTGTATCAACTAAGATTCCAATGCCGGTGCATAACTGTGAAGCGCCTAAATAAAATGTGCCCGTTTGACAAGTAATACCTATCGGTTTAACGGGGTTGATAAAATTAATAAATGAGGTACAAAAATTATGGTAATTGTTAACAATACCCAGTGTATTCGGTCCGAGCACCCTGATGCTGTTTTGGGCCGCCATGTCAAGAAGTTCCTCCTGCATCAGCCTGCCCCGCTCATCTCCGTCGAAAAAGCCCTGGGCTGTGATAATTACAATTTTTACCCCCCTGGCGGCGCACTGGCCAAAAAGCTCCGGCACCGCGTCACGCGGCGCGCAAATAACCGCCAGATCAGGGATTTCCGGCACGTCCAGGAGGGAAGTGTAAGCCTGGTACCCTAATATTGATCCTCCCTGCCGGTTAACCGGGTAAATCCTCCCCCAGTAGCCCCTTTTGAGCAATACCTCCAGCGGGTTAATACTTCCTATGCCGGTGCGTTTGGTAACTCCAACAAAAGCGACAGATTCCGGCGCGGTTAATTTTTTGTAATCACTATCAGGCAGCATCTATGAATACCTCCTTAATCGCGGATCTTTTTCCCCTACAACAAGTATTATACTGCAAATTTAGTGCCAATACTTAGAATTGTTATACTTTTCAGTAATCAATTATTTTTTTCCTTGAAATCAGTTGATTAATACCTTTCATCAATCTCAAAAATATGATTTCACTTCACAACATAAATCTTCCGGTAAAACCAGACTTATCGGTTCTTGCATAACTGTCTGAAAGAAATTTTGATCAGGCGCATAGTCCCTAATATTTAAGAATGTCCTGGGTACTATTCTGAAGTGAGCAGGGAAAAACTTTTGACCTTCAGGTCCTAAAAATAATGACGCATTAAAACCGCAGGGCAAGTATTCAGCAAATTACTTCAGACAATTTTAGTATAGCATCCAACAACCTTCGTGAGGTATCAAGAACTCCTTTTGCTTTTATCAGGGTAACCTCCTGTAAAAACACATCGGCTGCCTCGTGAAACTTTTTGTGCAATTCTTGAATGACCACATATTCTTTAATGTTCTTATATTTCTCGTATTCATTTTCATACCACCGGCCAAAAGCGCACTCCCGGTAACTTGCTGCTTTTAAACCTTTCCCGGAGCTATCTATCAGACTCTTCACAAAGTTCGTATGGTCGATAAGCCTGGCGGCGAGGATGCTTAAGATGTGATTTTCTTTGGGTTTTTTCAAATAAGGTATTATCACTTGATTCACCCGGCTCGTTATTCCCGCGAAGACGTCGGCAAAATTGGCTGCTGCCGCTAAATCACTGGATACACCTACCAATCCTTCTGTGGTCACGGCCTGCTGCTGAGCGGCCCTGGCAATATTCTCTACCGCGTCAGCGGATTGCTCAACCTGTTTTACATTTGTACTCATAATTTCGGCAACTTTCACCGTATCATTCATATACTGTTCAAAAATATGCTTGACATTGGATACTGCGTTACCGGTATCCATGGCTTTTTCATCCATCTGAACAGATATGTTTTTAACTTCCTTTACCGCTGTTTTTGTTTGATCCGCCAGCTTTCGCACTTCTTCCGCCACCACTGAAAATCCTCTGCCGTATTCACCGGCGCGGGCTGCTTCAATTGCCGCATTTAGTGACAATAGATTTGTTTTATCAGCTATCTCTGAAACACTCTGACTGATGCTGTCAATGCTTTTTATTTGTTCCACAAGTTCTGTCGCGTTGCCAACCATGTTATTTAATACGGAACTCGCGTCTTTAGCAAATCATTAAGGTTGCGTAGCCTGTTATAATTTTCCGATTCACCTGCCTTTACCTGTTGCATTCCGGCACTGATTTGCTGGGTGGTAGCCGACGTTTCTTCGGCAGTAGCCGACGTTTCCTGGCACGCTGCCGCCAAATCGGTGGCACTCCCGGAAATTTCCTTCACTTTTATTGAAACACACAGCGCCATAAACTCGTTAAAAACAAGCGAATAATTAACTATGGCTGAGGTGAAGTCCACCCTACCCTGAGTATCGTCCGGTATGGCTGTGTTCTTCTTAGCGGGAGCAAACAAATTTAGCATATACAACAACTCCTTTTTTAACTAAACGAACAAAAGACTCCTCCCTACATCAAATCTTCCAAATACGCCGGCATTAACCAGACTTTATTATCCCAATGTGACCCTGGCGTCCAAAGCCACGAACCCGTCAGCATATGCCAATAAAGGATTTATATCTATCTCCGATATTGATGGATTTCCCATTACCAACTGCGCAAAACTTGCCAGGTAATCGGTTAATTGATCAAAGTTTACAGCAGTGGTGCCCCTGGCGCCGGCCAGTATTTTACCTACCTTTGTTTCATTAATCATATTCAAGAATTCTTCCTTGCTCAAAGGAGGTATTCTTAACGAAATATCATTCAGAATCTCGGTAAAGACGCCTCCCGTGCCAAAAACCAGCACCGGGCCGAATTGGGGATCCCTCTTGCATCCGATTAACAGTTCTGTACCCTTGGGCAGATACTTCTGAATAAGCACTCCATCAATTTTTGCGCCAGCTTGTCTGCGATGTATCTCCCTGTGCATTTCTGTAAAAGCCTCTTCAAGAGTTGTTGGGGATTCCCGATATTCAGCCGCACTCCCCCGACATCCGACTTATGGATGATATCCGGGCTAATTACCTTTATAGTAACCGGATACCCTATTTTTTCGGCAAGCGAAACAGCTTCCACAATGTCTTTAGCCTTTTCCCAACGGACTACAGGGATGCCGTAAGATTCCAAGAGTCTGAAAGCTTCAGTTTGCTCCAAGTTTCCCGCAGCTTTGCCGGCAAGAATTTTCCCGGCGGGAGTTTGCCTGGGTTTAACAGCCTAAATAGAAAGTGCCCGTTTGACAAGTAATTCCTATCGGTTTAACTGGGTTTATAAAATTTATAAAAGAGGTGCAAAAATTATTAAAATTGTTGACAATTCCAAGGGTGTTTGGCCCGAGCACCCTGATGCTGTTTTTTGCTGCCACGTCAAGCAGCTCCTCCTGCATCAACCTGCCCCGCTCATCTCCGTCGAAAAAGCCCTGGGCTGTGATAATGACAATTTTAACCCCTTTGGCGGCACACTGCCCGAAAAGCTCCGGCACTGCGTCACGCGGCGCGCAAATAACCGCCAGATCGGGTATTTCCGGCACGTCCAGGAGGGAAGTGTAAGCTTGGCGCCCCAATATTAATCCTCCCTGTCGGTTGACCGGGTAAATCCTCCCCCGGCAGCTCCATTTGAGCAATACTTCCAGCGGGTTAATACTTCCTGTGCCGGTGCGTCTGGTAACTCCAACCAAAGCGATGGATTCCGGCGCGGTTAATTTTTTGTAATCAATGTCAGGCAACATTTGAGACGACCCTCCTTAAATCATAGATCATTTTCTCCTTTAATAAGCATACTGCAAATTTAGTGCCAATATTGAATAGTTATACTTTTCAGTAAACGGTAGCTATATTCCTTGAAAGATGAATGGAAATAAATATCAAGGCCAAACATAGGTAATGATATTTATAATAAATAATGGTGCAAAGTTACACCGAACGGTGTTATTTTGCACCATTATTTATTACCGCCTGCCAATCGTTTCATATAACTACCGCCTAATACCGTACTTGGCTGCTTTGCGAACAATATTGGAGTGGTCGAGTCCCAATACCTCGGCGACTTTACGGGCAGACGGGCAGCATTCGAACGCCATCGCAATCAATTGTTTTTCCAGGATCTCTTTCGCATCTTTAAGCGGTATTAGTTCATTGACACTAACCGGTGATTTATATTTGGCTCTATTCTTCGTTAACTCATTCTGAACCTGCGATGACGGTATCACTTCTTCATCGGACATGACCAGCAACCTCTCCAACACGTTTTGCAACTCCCGGACATTACCCGGCCAATGATACTCCTCTAAGATGGGTATTGCTTGCGGAGCAAGCCGTCTTTCCACACCGTACTTTTCATTGTATAGGTTAATAAAATGCTTTGTTAGCGGTAAAATATCTTCTTTGCGCTCTCTTAAAGGAGGGATTTCAATAGGCAAAACATTTAACCGGTAAAACAGATCTTCCCGAAAACTCCCCTCCTGAACCTGTTCCTCAATATTACGGTTAGTAGAAGCGATAATCCGCACATCCAGCTTAATAGACCTGGTAGCCCCGATACGGTAAACCTCCTGCTCCTGTAGAACACGCAACAATTTTACCTGTAAATTCAAGGGCAAATCGCTGATCTCGTCCAATAGCAAGGTGCCACGGTCTGCGATTTCAAACATGCCCGGCTTTCCTTTCGGATTGGCGCCGGTAAACGCTCCCGGTTCATAGCCAAACAGTTCGGACTCCAATAGACTTTCCGGGATGGCGCCGCAATTTATTTTAATAAAACTGCCCGTGCACAACCTTTGGCTGGCATTGTGAATCACCCGGGCAATAACTTCTTTTCCCACGCCGGATTCGCCTAATATCAGGACGGTTACATCAGTCCTGGCCGCTCGCACAACAAGATTAAGCGCCTTAACCATCCCTGGACTTTCCGCGATTATTTTATCTTTTCGCAAGCATTCGGCCATAAAATTAGTAACTTCCGTCTGGTAGCGTGTGGCCAGCAATTTTGATACCTTGACTTCTTCTTGCAACCGGTTAAGCTCTGTAATGTCGCGAATGTTAGTGACTACTCTGGTAACATTTCCCTTATCGTCAAAAACAGGATTGCCGGTAACCATCACTTCTTTACCATTATGGAGTTTCTGCACACCAGTTACTGTGCGTTTTCCCCTCAGTGCTTTGACCGTAATAGGCTCGCACAGAAGGATACCGTCCTTAAATAAGTTATTAGCATATTTACCCTCAATATGCGATGCATCTAATCCGCATATACGAGCAAGCGACTGATTAATTCTGGTAATCCTACCCTTAAGGTCGGTAATCATCAACCCGTCAAAAGAAGATTCTATGATAGCGTTTAATTCCCGGTATAGCTGTTGTACTGAAGCAAATTTGTCCGGAATGTTATTAGTTTCCATAATATCTGTATCCTAACATGTAAAGTATTTTAATCATCCCTATTATTATCTAGCTGCCTTAATTAATCGCTTTCTTTTCCTGAATCTTAAGAGGTCGACAAAGGCTTCCATTCTTGTCGCCATTCCCGCTTTACCGGTTTGCTCATCCAGAAAAAATGTCAGCACAGGAATATCCCAGTCCGAGCTTACTTTAGTAAGTATAGTACGCGCTACTATTTCAGGTATACAACTAAAAGGCGCCAACTGGATAACCCCGTCAAAACCTTTCTTGGCACAAAGAATGGTTTGACCTATGGTATCTTGCGCATGGCCGCCAATCACTTCAGGCAGGTACTGCGCAGCCGCGTCCCTTGCCGTCACACCTTCGAAGGACTCCTTCCACGCATTATCGGCAATCCACCCGGTCAGATACATTTCGCGGTTCACTTCTACACCAAGATTGCCAAGCATCTCCTCAATTTCATGGTTGCTGGACGGTTCTATCAGCACATATACTTCACCGACCAGGCCGATGCGTAAAACATCCCTTTCGCTATCCTGCGGTATAGATCGCAGGGCATCCGTAGCTGCCGCTTCAGCTTCCACAACCTGTTCCGTCGTATAAGCCTTCTCGATCCAGTCCAAGACCTCCCGGTATACTTTGGTTGTCATTCCACGGTTAATTTCACGGGGCCGAATAACATGGGACAGCTTTTCAATGTTGTCGAGAGCTATCTGTTTACGCCACCAGCGTTTGATGCAGGCAATGACAGCTTTAATCGAAAGGCGGGCCTGGTTAAGCTCCCATATGCTTTTTAAAAATTTAAAAGGAAACTGATTCGGTGATTCAATAACAACCATTCTTACGTTATAACCAATGTCTTGAAGTATTTTATGGTGCAGCATTGCATACTCACCCGCCCTGCAAGGACCGGAGCCGCCCGAGGTATAAATAGTATCCGCGCCCATTTCGATAGTTTCCAGGTAGGTGCCCATAAGAATTTTTAGCGGCAGGCAGGAGAACTCAGGTGTGTACCTTACACCCAAGTCCAGCGTGCGTTTGCTTGGACGGGGAGGGATAACCACTTTATTCCCCAAATCCTCCATGAGCATCTTTATACTCCTATATTGTTGCGGCCAGCAATATTTGAACCCGAATCAGTCTATATGGTTAGAATTACATGACCCTTACGAGGGTTTTTCTTTTTTGGGGAGAAGAAGTGTAACAGAAAAAACGAAGAGGCGTTAACCCTGTG
>NZ_JAKOAV010000042.1 GCF_029478095.1 Pelotomaculum isophthalicicum JI
GGCAGCTTAAGGTGGCTTGGACTCTCTACCTGCATAGCGATTCCGAGGGGCCTACCCTCATCTTCTGTGCAGCATAGCTGCATCTTTGCAGCCACTCAGGCTGCATAAATGCGCCTTCGTGGCGCACTGTCGTCGGCGTGCCCGACAAGACGCGCGGTGAAGTAGTGGCGGCCTATGTGATTAAGAATGACCCTTCGCTCACCGCCAAGGAACTCGACGAATACTGCCGCAACCATCTTATGCTGGCGCAATTTAAAAAGCCCAGGTATTACCGGTTTGTGGAAGAATTGCCTTACACGGCGACGGGGAAAAAGATCCATTACAAGGTCAAGGAAACGGCCGTTGAAGACAAGAAAAATGGGTTGCTGGTGAGAGTCTGATAGCAGAGTAGTCAGGAGTCAGTAGTCAGTAGTCAGTAGTCAGAATGAAAACCAGCGAAAACATTTGAAGACTTACTGCTATGTCAGAAGGCGCACTCGTTCGCGCTTGCGGTTTATCGTCTATCCAGGGTGTTTCCGAAGCATGAGACATACGGTTTGTCGCCGCAGTTTCGGCGTGCCGCCTTTTCTATTGCAGCGAATATTGCAGAAGGTTATGTAAACGTTGCAAAGCAAATAAAATCCGCGTACTAATGTTAATTCGACTCCTGACTCCTGACTCCTGAATTCTGACTCCTATTACAGTATCTTTGACAATGTTTCCGGGTCGGCGGCATGGTTTAATACTTCGTCCTTGCTGATAATTTTTTTCATATATATATTGCGCAAGGCTATGTCCAGAGACTGCATGCCAAACTTGGCGCCTGTCTGAATCTGACTGATAATCTGGTAAGTCTTGCCTTCGCGGATAAGGTTGCGAATGGCCGGCGTGGCGACCATAATCTCAATCGCCGCGACCCGCCCGGGCTTGTCAATTCTGGGAATAAGCGTCTGAGCGATAATACCCTGGATTGTATTGCCCAATTGAACCCTGATTTGCTGTTGCTGGTAGGGTGGAAAAACGTCGATAATCCTGTCGATAGTTTGGGCTGCGCTGGAAGTATGCAGTGTTCCAAAAACCAGGTGGCCAGTTTCAGCCGCTGTTATGGCTATCCCGATAGTCTCAGGGTCGCGCATTTCACCTACCAGGATAACGTCAGGGTCCTCGCGCATGGCCGCCCGCAGCGCGTTGGCGAACGATCCGGTGTCCCTGCCCACCTCACGCTGGTTGATCAGGCTTTTCTTATGCTGGTGCACAAACTCGATCGGATCTTCAAGGGTAATGATGTGGTGCCTGCTTTCCTCGTTGATTAAATCGATCATGGAAGCCAATGTGGTGGACTTTCCGCTGCCGGTGGGGCCGGTTACCAGCACCAGCCCTCTCGGCTTGCGGCATAAAGACGCCAGTACTTCCGGCAGGCCGAGTTGCTGAAATGTAAGAATTTCTGAATTGATCAGGCGAATGACAAAACCCACACTATTCTGTTGTTTGAACGCGTTAACCCGGAACCTGCACATCCCAGTTATGGCATACGAAAAGTCGTACTCGCCTGTTTCCTGAAATTTTTGGTACTGCGCTTCAGTCATTAGCTGGCGAACCAACGAGTCGGTGTCTTCCGGCGTCAGCTTGCCGATCGCTGAAGCCTCAGCGCCAAGCCCGCCCTGCCATTCCGGCGCGTCAAAAGGCAGCAGCTTACCGTGCAGGCGAAAAGCCGGCGGACTGTTGACTGTGATATGGACGTCGGAAGCGCCTAATTTAAAAGCGAGCGCGAGTATTTCATCAGTTGTCATCATAGAATTTGCCTCCAATTATCATTATGTGCCGGCCTATTGTTTCACCGGTGCAATCCAGGGATAAGGGTTGACATTATTGCTGCTTTTATTTGCAGTGCTTCCGGTAGTGTTTCCGGAAGTGTTTCCGCTTGGTATTATCGCTTTATTATTTTCGCTGGCACTTACTCTATTGGCATTGTTAATCGTGTTGTTTTTTACTATTATGTTACCGTTTTTATCAACCTCGCCGGCAACCTTGTATTGATTAAACAGATCATAAAGAAAATTTAAGCTTCGCTTACCTTCCGTAAAGGGGTAATCCAGAGGATCAGCTACCACATCATGCAAAACATAAAACTCGTCAGAAATTTTTGCCAAGATCATATTGTTTTCCTGTGGTTCAAATTCTATTTTGGAAATCCTGGATAACCTCGGGTATGCCTCAATCTCTTTAATAAAATTAAGCACATTGTATTTAGTACCCACAACATCCAACGAAACCTGGAAACTACTATAATTATCCTTTGCCTCAAGTTTTCCAAAAGTAATTGTTTGCGCGAATACGTTATTTTTCTTTGACGAGTTGTAAAAGTCCACTAACAGCCCCGGTATGTTTTGCATATTGGGAACTGTTTTATAGAAACTCTCAATCTCCTTGTTCATCTCCAGGATCCTGTTGTTCAGCTGGGGTATATCAGCGTATCCTTGACTGGTAAGTTGATTAATCGTACTTTCTTTGGTTTTGATGTCTTTGTTAAGATCATTTATTTTTTTTACTTGCGTTGTGAAAACATACTGGTAATAAAGAAAACAAGCAGTTATCAACAAAAAAACGGATACCAGTATCTTTTCACGCTTACTGAGATTTAATTTTACTTTCAACTTCTTTGACAGCAGCATTTACATCACCTTTGTCGGAACTCTTGCCGGTATCTTTACTAGTATCTTTGGCAGTATCTTTGGCAGTATCTTTACTGGTATCTTTGTTTGGCGCCTCCTTAGCCCATTTAAAGCGCAAATTGAACTTCACCTGGCTGGGGTTGCCAACGAAAGGAACCTCCTCAATATTGACAGATTGAAAAATGTCCAGTTTCCGGAGACCCACCAGTATGTTAGCTGTTTCAACCGGACTGTTCGAGATAAAAGTTATATTAACTCCTTCATCGGCAATAATTGCGAGTTGAGAAACATAAACCCCTTGTGGAGTAACTTCAGACACTTTTTCTAAGAAGGGGATAACTTTAAACACGTTACTTTCCAGATTGTTGACAGTCTGCTTTTTCTGCTCATATTCTTTTTGCTTTGCTATCATCTGGTTATACGTAGGTGTTGCCCGGTTAAGCATATTGATGTTTTCATCAAGCGTCTTAGACTTGGCGAGCAATTCTTTTTCCATCTTGAACGGTACCCAGACAGACAGACCGGCAAAGACCGCTACTATGAAGATAATCATAATCAGAAGCAGCCTTTGCTTATTTTTTTTACGTTCCAGGGTGAACCGCTGCGGTAAAAAATCAATATCCTTTATGACTACGTTCAAAGTTACACCTCTCTCAGCATTAAGCCGATATTTCCGGCGTAAACTGATACGATTTCCTTAAATCCCCTCAAGTTACCCTTTAGCTCCAACGAATCGTCATCTTGCAAGCCGGGACTTACAGGAATATTTAACATCCCTTCTAAAACGAGGCGCATGTTCTGGTTCGCTGAGAGTTCACCTGTAACATAAATATTGTCAACTGTTTTGCCAAAGTGTCTTGAAGCGAAAAAATCAAGATATCCGCTAATTTCCCGTGTTAAAAGGGAAAGATCTTCCTCACCCTGATTCTCAAACTGATATGGTATGTCAGTATACAGCACCAGGTCTTCCCCGTGACAAAGCATCAGGCGAGTGCCGTCCCTCCCGGAGTCGACAACCGCCGTATCACGATATTTATCGGCAAACAGCTTCCACATGACGTTAGGGAATATATCGATTGCTATTGGTTTAAATCCGGCAGTTTCAACTATTGCTACACATTGCTCGATATGCTTTATTAAGGCGGCAGCCGCCATAACATTAAAGAAGTCGCGATCATCTTCGTTGAACACGCTCATTACCTTATAATCAAAAGAATATTCTTCAGAACTCACCGGCAGATAATCGCTTATTTCCATTTCCATATGGGTTTTCAAGTCCGCCGGCGACATCATGGGCACCTTGACCGCCCTGGCGATAATTCCCGGTTGACCCAGGCATAATACAACTTTTTTTGTTCTGATATTCTGTTCCTTCACAAAGCTTTTAAGAATACCGGCATTGTTCGGAATAAAGTCCGGTTCCGGCGGAAAAGCGTCCACGCCCTCAAAAAGCACGGTTCCATGCTTTTTTATGGTAACAGCGCCGGACTTGGAAGAAAACCCCTCCACTAATCTTACAACTTTACCATGCATGTCCAAATATAATTTAGCAGAACTTAGCTTATTTAGCATTTAATTACTCACAACCATATAAAATATTCAATAAGTTAGACAATTTATTTAAAAAAAATGTTCCTTATTCTCACATTTGCCTGTAAGTATCCCAAATATGACGGCAAATTATAGATTTTTCGCCAATTCATACTATAAATATAGGTTTTTACTGCCGCATACCAACTTAAATATCAAACTAAAATAGTAATTTATTCGACACTTGTCATAATAATATTAACAACGTTGCAGTTCGACTTTTACTTTCCGCTTACCGGTCAGCGTTTGATATGACTGACCATATCCATCATTGGCAGCATTACGGAAACAATCACCGTGCTGACAACACTGCCGATGATTAAAAGCATCATCGGTTCGACCAGGGCTAGCAATTTGGTGAAACCGGCGTCGGATTCCTTATCATAAAACTCGGCCATTTCTTCCAGCACTTTCTCCAATTCTCCAGTCTCTTCCCCAATAGAAAACATTTGAATGGCCAGTGTATCAAAATATTTTGCTTTGGCCAGGTTGTCGGCCATGGTTTCACCCTTCTGCAAACCGTCTATGGCGTAGTCCACAGCCTTTTCAGCCAGGGCGTTGTTCACATTTTTTTTGATAAAATCCAGCCCCTGCAAGAGAGGCAGGCCGCTTTTGATCAGAATATGGGTGGTACGGGCGAAACGCATGGTGGCGACATCCCGCAGGGTTTTGCCAAGGAGAGGAATTTTTAAGATCAATGTATCGCGGTTCAACCTGCCAACAGGTGTCTTAAAGTACATTTTAAGAAGAACCGCCAGTCCGGCCAGCGCGCCCAATATAACAATGAAGTACTTGCTTGTATATTTGGATATGCCGATCACAATCCTGGTTAATAAAGGCAAACTGCCGCCGGAAGAAGTGATCATGTTTACCATCTGGGGCAGCAGGAAATTAAAGAAGAACGCAATTAATCCGACGGCCATCACTATCATGACCATCGGATAAACAGAAGCGGATTTAATTCTTTGCTTGATGCGGTGCTCCTTTTCAAAAAAATCAGCCATGTTGCGCAGCACGTTGTCCAGACTGCCGCTGGCCTCACCGGTGGCAACCATGCTGGTAAGCAGTTCGGGAATCAGGGAACCTTTGTCGGCCATGGCTTCAGATATAGTCCGCCCTTTTTGCACCTCACGGTGAATGCGGCTCACCTCGGAGCGCATTTGTTTATCCGGCGTCTGCGCGGACATAATTTCCAGGCCTCTGAGCAAGTTCACGCCCGACATCGTGATCACGGACAACTGGCGGCAAAACTGGCCGATGGCCGCACCGTTTATTTCTCTTTTTATTTTAATAGACGGCAGGTTAAAGGCCAAAGCTCCTGCTTTGCTTTCTATCCTTACCGGCAGCAAATCTCTGCTCTTCAATTCCTGCCTTATATATAAAACACTTTCACCGCTAAGGGTCCCAGTGACTAACTGTCCACGGACATCGATAGCCCGGTAGCTGAATTCCGGCATGTCAACCTCCGCAAGTTTAATTATGCTGTATAAGTAACCCTAAGCATTTCTTCCAGGGTGGTAACGCCGCTTAATACTTTTTGGTAAGCATCCTCCCACAACGGCACCATGCCCAGACTGATGGCGGTATCCCTTAGTTCGTCGGTGGGAGATCTTCTGTCTATCAGCAAACGGTGCTCTTTGCCTACTTCCATCATTTCGTAAACACCTATCCGGCCTTTATAGCCGGTATGGTTGCAATAATCGCAACCCGCCCCCTTAGTCAGGGCCAGCGGTGCATCCAGAGGATGGCGCAAAATACGTTTTTCTCTTTCACCGGCTTCATATTTTTCTTTACATACCGGGCATATTTTTCTTACCAGGCGCTGGGCTACTATCCCGATAAGCGACGAGGAAATGAGAAAGGGTTCTACCCCCATGTCAATAATCCTCGCCACCGCCCCGGGAGCGTCGTTGGTGTGCAAAGTGCTCAACACCAGGTGGCCGGTAAGGGCGGCCCGGGCGGCAATCTCCGCCGTTTCGGAATCGCGGATTTCCCCCACCATTACGATGTCCGGGTCCTGGCGCAGGATAGCCCGCAGTCCGGAAGCGAAGGTCAGACCCGCTTTGATATTAATCTGAGTCTGGTTGATCCCTTTCATATCAAATTCAACCGGATCTTCCAGGGTAATGATATTTTTTTTGTTATCGTTCAACTCAGTCAGCATGGAATAAAGAGTAGTAGTTTTGCCGCTGCCGGTAGGTCCGGTGACGAGTATTATACCATGGGGCTTTGCGATCATTCGGCCGAATATGTCCAGGTCACCCGCGCTAAAACCCAAATTTTCCTTGCCGACCATAAAGTTGGACCGGTCCAAAATACGCATGACCACCTTTTCGCCATAAGTGGTGGGCATGGTGGAAACACGCAGGTCTATGTCCCGCCTGTCCACGTTAATCATGATGCGACCGTCTTGCGGCACTCTTTTTTCCGCTATGTTCAGCCCGGCCATAACCTTGACCCTGCTGCTGACCGCCCCGTGGGTTCCCAGGCTGGTGCTGAGGACCTCCTGTAAAATCCCGTCAACCCGGATGCGCACCCGCATCTGGTCGTGGTTCGGTTCGATATGCACATCGCTGGCCCCGCTGCGCACAGCGTTTTCCAAAGTTGAGTTCACCAAACGCACGATAGGCGCCGAGTTGACATCCAGGAAAGTGTCGTCCAGGCCGGCCAGCAAGCCGGCCTGGGACTGGACAAAATCATCGGCCGCCTTGGCCGCCGTAGCCTGGCTGAAGACTCTTTCAATGCTGGCGACAATATCATCCTTCGTCGCCAGCACCGGTGTCACCGGCATCTGGACCAGCAGGCGGACGTCCTGAATGGCAACTTGATCCAGCGGGTCCCGCATAGCAAGAAGCAGGTGGCCTTTAGCCACCTGCACCGGAATCACGACGTGCCGCCGGGCCAGGTTCTCGGGAATCATGCGGGCGGTTTTGGGGTCAGCCGCTGTCTGCTTGAGGTTAATACTCTCAATCCCGAGCTGCGTCTCCAACACCTTGGTCAAATCCTGCTGGGTGATATACCCGCCTTCCAGCAGCACCTCGCCGAGACGCTTGCCCAGGCTGCGCTGCTTGCCGAGAGCTTCTTTAAGTTGTTCTTCGTTGATAACCCCCGCCTGGACCAGCATATCGCCCAGGCGGAGTTTTTTATTTTGATTAAGATTTATGTTCATAACGTTATATTGCTAACATTATGGCTTAACAGTAATTGACTGTATTTTATTACCTACCTTATCATAAGAGGAAATAATTACATCTGTAACTCTACCTGTTGCAGGTCTAACAGTGACATAAACTCTACCAGCATTGGTAGCGGTACCGTTAGCGGGGGATTGATCAGTCGCGGCAGCTAAAACTACTACAGCAACAGATTCTGCTAAAGACTCAGAAGCACCATAGTCCGTAGACGTAAAAGGATTTGCCATATCATCGGTGGAACGTGCATTATCCGAACCGTTTACAGCACTAACAATAGCATCCTGTAATTTAGTAGTATCTTCCGCATTTCGTTGAATTGCTGAATTAACATAACCCTCCACTTGACGAAGATTAGAATCAACACCTGCAAGTCTCGCATTGTCTTTTGTACCATCAATCTTAGGAATTAAAAAAGCCGCCAAAATGCCAATAACCGCAATAACCATCATCAACTCAATCAAAGTAAAACCTTTTTGGTTTTTCAGGAACTTTCTCATTTGATTCATTCTCCTCATTTTATTTTTTAATTTTACTTCCCGCTCCTGGTTAGTTTATCAACTAACTTTTTAAAAATCTACTCTCTACAAAAATTGCGCTCTTCTGCTTACATATCCTCAAAATTAATACCCGTCAATCTTTTGTTAAAGTCATTTCGCCGTTAACAGTAGTTACTGCAGCTAAAACTCACCAAAACCCCGCATACCGCATAACCGCCTTATCCCCGGCCAACGCCGCGAACATGGCCCCCAGAGCGAGGTAAGGCCCAAAAGGAATGGGTTCCTTCAGCCGGACCATCTTTAACAACAGCATAGCCAAACCAACTATGCTCCCCGCCACAAAGGCTAAAAAAAGCGCGACCAGCAACAGCTTCCAGCCGAGCAACAGGCCCAGCACGGCCGCCAGCTTGATGTCGCCGCCACCCATACCGCCGCGTGAAGCCATCGCGATGAGCAAGAGCAGGCCGCCGCCCGCTAAAAAGCCAATGACGCAGGAAAATAACACTTCTTTTGACTCAAGCGCCAGGGGAATGCCAAGGATAAACCCGGCAAAATTCAACTTGTCAGGTATTATTTTATGCCGCAAATCAATAACCAACGCCGGTACAATCACGGAAAACAGCACTATCGACCGCAGTGCGCTCATGGTAATCCCGTATTTAACCAAAGCCAGAACAAACAGCACACCGGTGACAAACTCCACCGCCGGATATTGCCAGGCTATCCGGCTGCCGCAGTAGCGGCATTTTCCTTTCAGAAAAAGGTAGCTTAAAATAGGAATGAGATCAAAAAACCTCAAATAACTCCGGCAAGCCGGACAGTGCGAGGGTGGGTAGGCGACTGACTCACCGGCCGGCATGCGGTAGATGCAAACATTAAGAAAACTACCTATAGCGGCGCCGGTGGAAAAGACCAACCCCCACCACAAATAATTCAAACCGTCACCTCCGCTAAACAAGATAGCCTTCACTAAATATCTAATGGGAGGCACTAAGGTTAAACCATACCAGCCAAGGAAATAAAAGGCCTTTTACCTAATTATATCATCATCTTATCATTAAACAATAAGATTACAAAAATTTAACGAAAAATGCTATTTATGCAATAAAAAATACTATTGGAGAAAAAAATTTAAAAAAACGACAAAAAAATACAAAACATTGTACATAAACGATAATAAAAGCATTTAGAAGAAACAGGGGGAAGCACAAGTTGTAATTATCCGTGATTATTCATCACAAATTATATCTTCGATTGATAATTTTAACAAGCCGTTAAATAACTAAATATGGCTTCAATAATAATTCAAAATCGCTCTTTCAAATGCCACTTCATAATTTTGCCGGTAGAATTTTTTGGCATTTCCTTGATGAAATAGATAAACCGGGGCACTTTATAAGATGCCATCCTCTGTTTGCAAAAGCTGATCAGTTCTTCTTCCGTCAATATCTCCCCTCTTCTTAACACTACATAAGCCTCCGGCACCTCGCCCCGATCTGGGTCGTCTTTACCCAGCACAGCGCACTCCAGTATTTTGGGGTGCTGATAAATGATGCCTTCTACCTCGCGCGGATAAACATTATATCCCCCGCACAAGATCAAATCCTTTTTGCGGTCGACAATATAGAAATAGCCGTCTTCGTCGCGGTAACCGAGGTCGCCGGTGCGGAAATAACCGTCCTTGAAGGCTTCTTCCGTGGCCTCGGGCATCTCCCAGTAGCCCTTGAAGATCCCCGGCCCCTTTACCAGGATTTCCCCAACTTCTCCCGCCGGCAGTTCGTTGCCGTCTTCATCCGCAACCTTCAGGGAATACCCCGGCGCGGCCAGCCCGATTGAGCCGGTTTTACTATGGCCTAACCGGTTATAAGTCACCGTGGCGCTGGTTTCCGTGGAGCCGTAATACTCACATAGCCCAGGGCCAAATGTGCGCTCAATTTTATTAAAGAGCCCCGGCGGCATGGAGTATCCCGCTGTTTGTTTATAACGCCACGCGCTCAGGTCATATTTTTCCGGCGAGTAGAAATTCATCATGTAAATATACATGGTCGGAACACCGGCAAAGTGGGTCACCCGGTAGCGGGCGAGCAACTCGAGAGCCTTTTCCGGGTTGAAGCGGGACATGCTTAAAACAGCGGCTCCGGTGTAGAACGGCCCCAGCAGGGTCACCGTGATAAAGATATGACAATACGGTGTGGCTGTCATAAATAAATCTTGCTCATTCAACAACAGCGCGTCACTGTTTAAAGCCGCTTTGGTCATGAAGTTTTTATGAGAAAGCATAACACCTTTGGGCCGTCCGGTGGTTCCCGAAGTATAGAGCATAGCGGCAACATCGTCTTCAGCGCAATCCAATTTTTCCAATATGTCGGAATTTTTCGAAATAACGGAGCAAAAATCAACTGCTCCTTCCACTGGTTCCCCCAGAGTGACGATATTTTTCACCGAAGGGATATCGTCAAGAATGTTCAATATATTTTGCTTAACCTCCCGCGCGGCCCCGACAACCAGCTTAGCCCGGGCATTATTTAAAATATAGGATATTTCCCCTGTTTTATAAAGGATATTGAATGGCAATGCTATTGCCCCAATTCGCATTGTTCCAAAAAAGGCTATCAGCCATTCAGGTCCGTTAGGCAGGTAAATACCTACCCTGTCTCCTTTATTAATTCCCATTTCTATTAAGCCGTTGCTAAACCGGTTAACCATCCGGTCAAATTCCACCCAGGTCAGTTCGCGCCCGTCATCTCCACAAATAACGGCATTACAGTCAGGATAGCGATTAGCGTTAACTGTTATTAAATCCGCAACATTTATAAGACGCCACCCCCCTTTGATGACAGCTACTGGAGCACACAAAGCAAATGTATTTTAAAATTTAATAATTTATTCTAGTTGGAATATTTATTCCCTTCATATTTTTCAAAAAATATTTATATTGTTTATTTATCTAATTATAAATATGAGCCACAAGGCAGGACACTACTTTCAAAAAAAATTTTATTCCTTTATAATGGAGCTAACATCAGTATCGCGCAAACATCTCCCACAGAAATCAGCAATCTCTATTCTAACCGATAGGGAGGTAACAACTTGCATAATCGTCTGCGGGATAATCACGGTTTTACGTTTGTTGAAGTAATGATGGCCTTGGCGGCTATCGGCATGATCATGCTGGCGTTCGTTTCCTACATAGGGACGCACAGTAAAGTTGATACTGATAATTTAGACCAGCTAAGAATGTCGGAACTGGCGGTTTCAATAACAGAGGGAATTAAAGGCGGCGCCGGCATATGCCCGACCGACGGGAGTATTATAGATCCTGTCGGCTACCCTCTTAACACGCCCGCGCCTGATCAAAATTATGCCGTCCGGTGCTACGAAAGTCCGGCCCTCCCCTCAGGCTCAGCATTAAAGGTCGTTGTCGGACCGACCGGGTCTGACCCGAACAATAATTCAGACAAATACACGCTAGTGAGCTGGTTACCGGATTCTGTTGCCTCAACTCCCATTGCGCAACTTATGATAACCCCCGCCGCGCCGTCCTGCCGGGTTGGTGAAACCACTCAATTAACCGTAAATCTCCTGGATAACATCAGTCAACTATATACAATCACAAATGCCCCGGGCATTACCTATACCTCCAGTGATACTAATGTAATAACGGTAAACAACGGTCTTTTAACCGGAACAGGAGCGGGAAGCGCGGTTATCACGGTTAGTTACACTATTGGAAATACAACTTTTTCAAACCACGTAACAGTAAATGTTACAAGTGAAACAGTGACAGACCCCTTTATCAGTTACTTGGTCAATAATAATGTTTTTGTATACGGAAGCCAATTCGCATTTGAGGGCGGCAATGTCAACGGGTCCAACGCCACAATGGTGGTTCAGGGAAACCTGGACGGCAATCAGCTTAACGGGGGTGCCGTTCTCAATGTTTCAAATATTTATATCAACGGATATTGCAGCATAGATGGAGGTAGCGCTGATTTAGGCTCAGGTTCAAATCCCGGCTCCATTTACGTGAACGGCAATTTAGATTTACTAAGCGGCACACGGGATATTTACGGTAACGTATATGTCAACGGCAATTTTAGTTTAAAGGACGCTCATATTCACGGCAATGTATATGTCAACGGAAATGTTGCGTTATACTGGACGCCTGTATTAGACGCCAACGCAAGAATTTATTACACCGGCTCGCTGACTTATCCGAATAAATACCCCGCAAGCATTATTGTAAAATGCATTCATCAGGCAAGTGTCCCTACTTTTACCATGCCTAATTACGCCATACCACCTTTAAAACCCGATTCCTGGTATGCGGCGAACGGATATGTGCCGGGTGGGAACCTGGCCAATAATATAAAAATATTCGCCGATAGTTACTCTTTCCATGATTGGCGCACCTATAACAACGTAATCATTGTCAGCAAAGGCGACATTAATTTGACCGGTAATATTACTGTCACAGGAGTATTATTCGCGCCAAACGGAAGGGTGACTTTTGACGGGGCATCCTTTACGGGGGTAGTTATCGCCAAAAACGGTTTTGATGTGACAAGTGGCGGCTCCACAATAACTTTTGTTAATATCAGCAACTATATCAACAATGTTGCCGATTATCCTTTCCAGTAAAAAATGTTGTGGCAGGTGTTTATATTTTGGCAAATACCTTTAAGTATAGAAACATAAATAAAAACAGCGGTTTTACACTCTTGGAAATAATGATGGTTGCATCCTTGCTGGGGATTGCCTTCCTTATATTTTATAATTTTCTTGGTTTAAATTTTACTTTTTTAAACAAAACCGATACTGATACGGCTTCATATTTTCAAGCCACAAACGCCATGAACCATTTCGCAAGAGATGCACAGCAGTATCAAACATTAAGAATAACGCAATCCGGGGGCAATTATGTGGTTCAGGGAATATGCGCCGGCGGTTATCCGGACTCAAAAGATCTGATCAACGCGACAGCCATTACAGATAATAGTTGTTATTATTATACAACAGCGCCCATGGGGCTGACCGGTCAGTTTATTGGAAGTAAATATGGCGCGTTGATTAGCGATGTCAAAACAAATGTTGATTTGCTCGACCAAAGTCTTGCAGTAAATAACGCTCCAGCCAATCCAAATATTATTAAATTTATTCGGATCACTTTCGAGGTATTTCCCGGTAGCAACTCAACAATGGATTCCATAAAACTATCAAGAATATTAAGATTGTCACATTAAGCGCATGGGGTTGATGCTGTTGCGGAAACATATTAAAAACAATGACGGAGTGGCATTGGTGGCGGTGATGATGGTATTGTCCGTTTCCATGCTTGTTGTTTTCTTCATGGTCAATTTTCTTAATAGTGAAAGCAGGATAACTAACGTCAACATATCCAGGAACAGGGCCTCTCAAATCGCGGAAGCAGGGGTCGACCTGGCAATAAATGAATGGATTAATTACATAAATAATCAACATGACCCGGGTAACTGCCCATACGGAGCACTAAGTTCCATAAAGATTAACAGGCACTCGCCCTATCTCTCCATAACTCTCCATAAGTGATACCCGTATTACCTTTTTGGGATTTCTACTTTCCCTAACTCGGTCTATCACGCCATATCACGCCGTAAGTTTAGTATTACGATAGTATAAAGAAAGAGCCTTGGCTGTTTGTTTTAGTCAAGACTCTTTTTTTCATCTATTTCTTTAAGGCGATTAAGCCATTTTGTAATTGTACCTGTTTCAAAAAAGTATAGTAACGCACCCTCTGAAAACCTATCTGCTCGAATTGCACCCATAAGCAAGGCTGTAATACATTTTCCGTCCAAAGTAGAAGTATCAACTTCGCTCATGGAAACAATACTCCATTCGATTCCGTTTTCAAACAGAATATCATTGTAGCTGTAAAGGCCGTATTCTTGGTGTTCATCAGCGAAAGTGTAAACATCATCTATAAAGTGTCTCGCCATTCTGGAATAAGTTACATAGGGCATTTGTATAGGGCTCTCAATCGTTCCTTTGCTTTTGCTATCAACTACCCACTTTCCAAAATTATCAGCTTCAAGAATAGGCAAATATGCGGTTAACTTTGTGTAGGTATTCATTTTCCACCACCCCTTTAATAAGATACCACTAAATAAATGAATGTGTAATTTCGTCAATGCGTTTTTCTATAAGGTAGCAACTCATATCACGATTTTCTGGACAACCCCTCGTTTGAAAAATAGCTTTGCTTGAATCAAAGCCAAACCCAAACATTTTATCATCTTTTGTTGGGTCACGCCTTTGTTTAACCTCTGACATAAATTGCAACATTTCTTTATTCGTAAATGCGAGCATTATCGTGTCCCATTTAGTGCTTTTTGCACCTGCATTTTTAACATCATCAGAGTACTTTGCATATATCCCAACCAGTATATACCAGTTTGCGTTTTGCTGAACAGGGAACCTATTAAACCACAAGTAGAATGGATAGCCAGAATCTTCCTTGTCATTATAATATGTCCTGGACATTTTAACTTGAATAGTGTTGGCCTTGTTGCACCCATTGTCATAGCGATATAGCAATAAGTCAATACCTTTTTCCTGTGCCGAAGCAGGAATAAAAACAGAAGTACCTTTTATTTTCTTTGATAGATAATCTGCGACTGCAAACTCTCCATACTGCATTGTAAAAATTGGTTGCAAATTTCATCACCTCATCTATATGGACTGTAAGAGTTCTATAAACTCTGCTCTTACATTTTAATAGATGTGATGTAATAATTCAATGCAAATGTGAATTATAAATATAACTCAATATTGTGTCATAGTTTTGTGCCTGTTGTCAACTCTATAATGTAACTAAAATCAATGGAGGAATTGCATTATGGAGAAATTTATCGTAACACCTAAAGAAGATAAATCTGTCACCATGACGATACGCATAGATAGAGCCTTGCAAGAGGAATATAACGATTTAGCAGCTAAAACGAATCGTTCTCGTAATGAACTAATCAGCATGGCTTTGCAATATGCCCTTGACCACATGGAATTGAAAGATGAATGATGACTAAATGAGAGCCTTTGGATTTTTTCCTCTGGCTCTCAATTATTTATGCGTTCAATCGTAAGAACTCATTTACCTTTGTTGCTACTTCCTCTTGCTGTTCCTCAAAGCTATGAGCATAGATGTTCATTGTAGTGGAACAGGTTGAATGTCCTAATGTCTTTGATATTTCAATGATGTTGACTTCCAGATAATTAAGCAAGGTAGCACATGAATGTCTCAACCCATGAAGCGGAATAATCGGTAATTCCTCTAATCCCTCAGCTTTTGCTTTGTCTGGATTATTCTGCACCCACTCATTATAGCGGTGTAAATGCTTTGTGAAATACTGATAAGGTGTTGTATGCCCCATAAGTTTTCCATCTGCTTGAATGAACAGATTACCGCCATTGCTGAAATCGCCTTGCCATGCAGTACCATGACTAAATCGTGTCTGTATGTACTCACCATGATACTGCTTCAAAAGTGGGATTACATCATCTGGAATAGATACCTTTCTGACAGATTTCTTTGTCTTAGGTTCTTTATAATCAAATCCGTTTTCCGTCATACCCACAGACTTTGAAATAGAGATTTTCTTTTCCTTAAAGTCAATGTCATTCCAGTGTAAAGCAAGTGTTTCGCCTTTTCTGAATCCACAGAACAATGAGAGAGTAAAGAACACTTTGTATTGTGTAGGCACAGTATAGGATTCTGTGTACTCATTCACATAGTATGGTTTACCTGTATCATCAATACGCTGATGGCCTTTGTAGGTTACCTCGTATGACATATCCAGAGATTTCATAAACATCAATGCTTGCTTTGGAGTAAAGAACTTTAAGCCCTCGTCCTCGTCTTTTCTCTTTGGTTTTTGTGCGTCTTGGCAAGGATTGTTCTCAATCATGCTGTAACGCTTGGCTGTCTTAAAAATCAGATTCAACACATTAGCAAATCTCTTTATTGTACCTGCGGAATAATCGTCAACCAGAGTTCTATAAAAGGCTTCAATGTGTGGTGTTTTGATATGAGCAATCTTGTCTCCCTTAAAGTAGGGAATGATTCTGCTTTCCAAAACCTGTTTATATCCTGCATAAGTACCATAAGCAATGTTATCTTTAACACTCTCAAGCCATTTGTATGCAAAATCTTCAAATGACATTTTTTCTGCGTTGTAGTCGTAGCCATATTTCAGTTTATCTTCCATATCCATGGCATACTTTTTCGCTTCTCGTTCTTGTTGTTTGGGTGTTGCTGACTGATTGACTGAATATGTAAGATTCTTAACCAGTTTGTTTCCCTTTTTATCGTATCCTTGACAGATAACTATGCGATAAACAACTCTACCGCTTTTGTACTCAACTCTTTTAACAGATGCCATTCTTAACACCCTTTCTCAATTTGATTTTTGTAACGATAGAAGGTAGGCTTCGTCATACCTAATTCTTTCATCAGTTCAAATGGTTTCTTTTCCCCTTGCTGTACTAAGCGATAGTGGGTAGCAAATTCTTCAAGGTCCATAACTCTTGGTCTGCCATAATCGTCCCATTCTCCACGAGCCTTTTTCTGTTCAATGCCTTCTCGCTGTCTTTTCTCTTTTTTCTCAATTTCAGCCTGTGCCATGCTTGCATACAACTCAATCATCATATTATTGATAGTCTCTAACATCATACGAGCCATTGAGTTTTCCATAGCTGACAGGTCAATCAATGTTGTGGGTAATTCTAACACCATAACACGAATACCGTTGTCCTTAAAGAATCGTAATTCCTTTAGTGTGGCTTCCTTGTTTCGTCCTAATCGGTCAAGCTCTGTGACGATCAGCACATCACCACTTTCAAGAATTTCATCTTTCAGCATTGTGTAGCGTGGTCGGTTGAAGTTCTTTCCTGTCTGTTGGTCTGTGTAGACCTTGCCCTTATACAGAGAAATTGCATTATCAGCACAATACTTGGTGAGTTCTGCAATTCCTCTGTCTAAGTGCTGGTCCTTTGTGCTTGTCCTGTGATAAGCTACATATTTCATTCAGACACCCCCTTATCGTATAAATCACAGTTTCCACCATCAATAACGGTAGAGGGTTTTTCTTCGTACATCTCACATTTAGAAACATTGCATGGCATATTCGTATCGTCATATTTGTATAGGCAATCCGTACACACCAAATCAGCGTTTCTGATAAGCTCAAACTTTAGCTTGTCATTCTTAAACTTATCGTTCATCTGAACACCTCATTTCTATACCGAACATCTGTTCGTTTCTGATTTAATCATATCAGGCAAGTCTCAAAAAGTACACACTTTTTATGAGAATAATCAAAAGTTTTTACGCATACTTTCTGATACTTATTTGAGGTTTCATTTGCATGGTTTCAAAAAGTATAAATTCTGATACCACATCAACAAGCGGCCATTTTTCTCTTTTCTTGCCAGTACCTTTTAACGCTTTCGCTCCGTCTAATGGAAGCACTTCCATAATGAATATTCTGTTTTGGTGTGACAACTTCAAGATTCTCAATACAGTTATTTGTTTTGTCCTCGTCCTTATGATTGATTTGCATACCCTTTGGAATAGGACCAACATGAGCCATATACACCAAGCGATGAACCAAAGTCTGTTTATACTCATTTTCATCATTGTATAAGGGAACTCTTACATAACCAGAACTATTCCTATTTGGCTTTAAGATTTTGTCATTGTCGATACTGTAAACCTGCCCGTCAGTAGAAATAAGATACCTTGAAAATCCCTCTGCCTGTTCCCATTCAACAGGGGTATTGCTTTTATGCTGTGTTGCTCTCTTTGTCATTGCTCTCAACCTCCGTTTCGCCGGTATTGAGAAACTCAATGAATTTATCCACATTCACAAGAAACTTATTACCGGACTTAATATGCACGATTTTGTTCTGTTTGCACATCTGCCAAAGTGCTTTATATGAAATACCAGATTCATCTGCAAGAGTCTGTAAAGGCACCATACGAGGAATGCGTACATCTGATACAATAAAGTTTAACGCCTGCTCTGGTAAAGTGTTCGTATTGTTTGTGTTATTCTTCTTTGCCATTTTTGTATTCTCCCTTTCGATTAGGGACACGAATACAAATTCATCTGAACTATTGTATTGTTGCCCATGTTTTGTGTTTGCTCCGTCTGGACAACTGGACTATTCTTTAGTGACCGATTTATTATATTCTCAATTTTATGTTTATCCCCAGAGGTTCTCTGTTGACTTCTGGTGGATTTTTATCCTATACCATAGGAATACATTACCTTATGACTTCTGATTCAATCTGGATTATCCTGTGTTATTCTGGGATTATCCTTTATGCTGTCTGTTCGTCTGGATTCCATGCGGAAGGCTTCTTAAACGCATTGACCTGTTTTTCAATGTTTCTAAGGTGGAATCCCTGCATATACACAGAAGCAAGCCCCTGTTCAGCTTCTTTCAGTTCAGATTCTTTCAATCTGTCAAAAGCCTGTTCAGCAGAAGATTTACTACCCTCAAAAGCACGCTCCCTAATCTTTGCAGATACCATATCAGCATAAGCAGGATATTTAAGCAGTTCCAGAACAGCCTTGCTACCGATAACACCAGAATTGATAGAATCTGTCAAAACCTTAGTAATACGGTTTGCATGATTGCTGTTCATCACTTTAGGCATCTGAGACATAAGCTGAAGTGCTTTGCTCTGTACTGCCTGTGTATCGTCCTGTTCGTTTGCATAGTCATAACCACGATTGCGAATTTCCTCAACCCTGTTATTCATACGGTCATACACAAAAGCATTTTCAGCAACCATATCCTGCAATTTGCTCTGGAGTTTTTCATAGATTTCATTTACCATGTTCTTATCTACACGCTTATACACAGAAATAAAATCTCTGACGCTTGCAACCAGAATACGCACATCATCAATGGTCTTTGTTTTTCTGAACTGTTCAAGCAGTTTATTGTAGTTCTCAACGATAGTCAGCCCGTTGTTTGCAATAGTATTGACTTTAGCCATTTTCTTCTTCCTCCCATTCGATATTCTCGTTTTCGTCTGACACAATCACAAAGCCTTGTTCCTTGTAGAATGTATCATACGCACCTTGCGTTACCTCTGTGGTAACTGTTCCGTTTGTAATCTTTACCATAGTTATTCGTCCTCATTTTCATCTGGGGCATTGTTCCATTCATCTTCCCAGTCATCTTCGTCCCAGTCCTCGTTTTCTTTACCGTATGGAACAATCCTAATCACAGTAGGAGCAGTATCTTCTGTACCGTCTAAAAGAAAAGCAGTATTTGCACCATAAGCCTTGTCAATGATGTACTTACAAGCATTGAATCGGTCCTTGTTGTATCTGTCATTGGCAATCTGGATTATGCTTTGCAGAGCTTCAACGGTAGAAGATTTAAGCAACCTCTGAAATTGCTCCTTTTGTGATTTCTGCTCTGCGGTTTGCTTAGGCCTGCCTTTTGGATTCCCAGACCTGCCTTTCTCAAACGGCATATAAAATCACTCCTTTCTACATATCATAGATGTTCACGCTCCTTGTTGTAGGATTCCAGTTCTCTATGAATTTCTGTTTTACTTTGTCCTGTGAGAGATGAGATAAAATCTCTTGTTTTTCCTGTATCTCTGCTTTGAGAGATTCGATCAGCATATTGTAAGCCTGTGTTCCCGTTTTGGGTTTATGCTTCAATGTAATGTCTGCTGATATGCGTTCTACCTGCATTAGTGAACACCCCCTTATTGTTAATGTACTGTTATCTGTTTGTGTATCTGTCTACTTTATAGACACTTTTTGAAATTCTTAATTTGCTCAAACACATCAAATAATGGCTTTTATACACTCATAAATGCTGTTTTACACATAGATTTTGAGTTTTGCACTTTCTTGATTTTGGGGTTGCAGGGTACCAATTATTAGTACCTTATAAGCCCATTTTATAACGAATTGTGCATTTGCTTTATGGTGCGTATTACATCTTCTGGCATACCAAAATTATTGTCACGATAATATGCAATGACCTGTTTTGACCTGTCGGCTTGCTTCTTAAACGCATACCACTTTTTCAAGGCTTTGCGTAATACCTCAACATCAACAATACATTCCTTGCATTTATATAATGCTTCGCTGATTTCTTTGCCAGAGTTAGAGGCTGTCAAACATTCAAATACCTCTTGCACACAACCATTCAGCATAGGTTTAATGTTCTTTTCGCATATATCAGTGAATGTTTCTTGGTATTGGTCAATTAGCTTTCGCAAAGACTTTCTTGTGAGAATATCTTCTAATGACATTCTATCGGCATACATACTATCGAGCATTCGTTCTAAGAATACAAACTCAACACGAATCAGGTTGCTTTCCACTAATGGATTTCCTTTATCATTTTGTTCCTTAGACTTGTTGTAAACTTTCAAACGGTAATAATGGTCTTTCCTGTATATAATGCTGTCTTGGTCCTTGCGAAAGGTTTTCTTTTTGTCCCTTGCTTCCTGTGCAATGAAAGTTTTGTCAACTGATTTCTCAAATAGATTGATTATATCTTTCGGTTTGCATTTGCCCACACATTTAATAGTAATGTTGCACTCCATGCTTGACACATTCAACTGCTTTAATATCTCGTTGGAGTAATTACCTTTCATGTGCTTTTTTAAGTATGCTTTCATGTATTCGATAACCTTATCACTAATCAAATCTATCTGAATGCAATCAGATAATTGAAATGGTTGAATGTTGTTTGGTCTTACTGCGTGTGGTAGATTTACATAAGCAGAGACTTTACCACCTAAGCACTCAATCCATGCAATATCTTTGCCCGATTCATTAGTTAGAGTTTCCTTTGGAAATGTTACAGTTTCCAAGCCTTTTATTGTAAGTTGCATTTGGAAGTTGATTCCGTCTGCACCTTGTAGTTTTTTCTTTCCCATTTTCACACCTCACCCATTGCTTTCTTTATGTCTTTGATTATTGAAGCTGTTTCCTTGATAATTGCTTCGATTAAAGCAATGTAGCTTTCAGCATAATAATTTCTTTCGTCAGTCTTTGCTCCGTTCATATTCAATACCTCACATTCTTTGCTCACATATATTCATCAATGCAATTCACATCAATGCTATTCAAGATTTCCCTTAACTTGATAAACTCTTCCTTAGAGAAAGTGATACCACGCAAAGGATATTGCAATCCGTCTCTGTCAGATACTCGCCATGCTCTAATATCAAACACAGGCTTCTTGTCGTTCCACTTTACAATCGACACTTCCTTTGAGAATCCACGAAAGCCCACCATGATAGTGTCAATATGTTCCTTTACTTCGTACTCGGTAACCTTACCAGCATTACACGCAAATTCATGCTTATTTGTTTTGTTATCCATTTTCCTTGTTCCTTTCCTTTTGATTTTAGGCAACAAAAAAGAGAAGCCAGTTAAACCTCGTCTAAAGGTAACTTTGCTTCTCTAAGCATTCAAAATATTAAATTAACTGGTCTTTTCCGACCTGTATATATTATACCACATTATTTTCTGAAAGTACATAGGCAAAATAAACTTTTTTCCTTATTTTTCCGAGTGCTTTCTTGAGGTCCTTTTTATGTATAATCCTCAGATTAACCAGATTGACCCCAGATTGATTTTAATGGATTAACCTATATTTTATATATCCTATTCCTAAAAGTCAATTCTGGATTATCTGGGAACCTCTGATGATACCCCTTAAATAAACAGTAATACAATAGTATAAAGTTGTTATGCCTATCCACAAAATACAAAGAGAATTAAGGGCAAATAAACCGAAACTCATTTGTTCAGCTTTGCATTGTGCAGTATGAGAGATAATTGTCATAAAAGCCTTTAACTGCAATACTTTGTTGACCTTTTCTGCCTTGCCAAAAGTGAAACTCAATGCTATGCTTTTTCTATATTGCTTGTGATGTCAGTATTACGCTTGCTGAACAAACAAGCACTAAGTTCCATAAATATAGACACGGGCAACCCGAGTGACTTTGATACTTGGTTAAGTGCCAAAATCACCAATCTACAGGATTCGCTGCGAGACAAATATGACAATAACGATGTCCTTATAAAAACTAGTTATTCCACTGCAACGCTTGGCCCGTGTGATGTTGACAATTCGAACATCCTGACTGTTACTATAGAAGGTGCATATGATGATATTTATCAATCATACCAAGTCAAATTAGGTTTTTATAGTGATGGTGACTATTATTCTTACAAAGGCAGCAAGTGAGAAAACCCCTGTGGCTACCAAACCGAAGGGGTTTTCAATACAACTCCCCTGCTTTGCCCCGCAACGCTGTTTCGGCCAGTATGAAATCGAGTAGCTAAAAGTCGGGAAAATTAATCCCGACTTTTTGGCTCTCACAGAACCGTACGTACGGGCCTCGTATACGGCTCCTGACAAACCTCGGTCGTTATCATTCATAATAACAAGGCAAAAT
>NZ_JAKOAV010000043.1 GCF_029478095.1 Pelotomaculum isophthalicicum JI
AATTTTAAGCAGGGTTAAAAAATAATAACATTACTCACTTTTTAAGAATAACAAAAAAGGCTTGAACTCCTTGCAAATACAGGGTTTTCAAGCCTTTTTATAGTTTGTAACTGTCAAAGATGAGATATTATAACTAAAAATTTGTGGGGAGTCAAAGTTATTTTTGAACCAGTGTTATTTTCAACCCTGGCCGAAAAATATTTACCGGGTGTATGTAAGTTAGATGCGGTAGATATAAGGAATGATACCTTCCTCGGTGATTTCCAGGATACCGTAGCTGGGACGTTCCTGATCCATCGGCCGGGCGATGCTGCCGGGGTTAAAGAGCAATATGCCCCCCTCGTGCTCGGCAACCGCGACGTGTGTGTGTCCGAAAACCACCGCTTCCACTTCGTTTTCCCGGGCTGCCGCAAATAGGTTCCCGCGTGACGACGGCAGCTTGACTCCGGCGAGGTGGCCGTGCGTGAGCAGGATTCGCCGGCCGGACAGCTCGACAATCTCCTCCTCCAACCCGTCAAGGCCGTAGTCACAGTTTCCTCTTACCGCTTTTACCGGTATACCGGTTTCAGCGCATAGCTTTATACCATCGCTGTAGTGATCGCCGGCGTGTAATATTAAATCAACCCGCCCGGCGCTCCGGAGTGCCTGGAGGGCAAATGTCAGCCGTCCGTGGCTGTCGCTGAACACCATTACCCGCAACAGTTATCACCCCCTGTTAATCTCTTTATTACTCAATTCGGATAAGTATTCCAGGGCTTGGGCCAGCGCCTTGCCGCGGTGGCTGATTTTGTTTTTCAGCGGCAGGTCAATTTCAGCGAAAGTTTTACCGTATTCAGGCAGGTAGAATAAAGGATCGTAGCCGAAACCCATGTCACCCCGCGGTTCACCCGCGATCACTCCCTCGCAGGTACCCTGCACGGTATGGACCGAACCGCCGGGCCGGGCAATGGCAATAACACACTGGAACCGGGCCGTACGCTTGTACGGCGGCAGCCCCGCCAATAAATTCAGCAACTTTTCATTGTTGGCGCTGTCACTCTTCTCTGTCCCGGCGAAGCGGGCCGAATAAACCCCCGGGGCCCCGTCAAGGTAATCCACCTCCAGTCCGGAATCGTCGGCCAGGGCTGTCAGCCCGGTCAGTCCGGCTGTTACTGTGGCTTTTTTAACAGCGTTCTCTTTAAATGTCTTGCCGTCCTCTTCGATATCCCCGACTTGGGGGAAATCATTCAGGGATAACACCTTAATGCCGTAAGACACCAGCATTTCGGACAACTCCCTGACCTTGCCCTTGTTATTCGTCGCCAAAACCAGCTTCATTCCTATCTTCCTCCCACGTTACAATATGCCGCCCAGCGATTCTTTTTGGCAGGCGACCAGTTGCTGAATTCCTTGCGTTGCCAATTCAATCATATCGTTCATTTCCTGCCTGGTAAAAGAAGCTTCCTCCCCGGTGCCCTGGACTTCCACAAAACGGCCTCCACCGGTCATGACAACGTTCATGTCCACTTCCGCCGCGGAATCCTCCTCGTAGCAAAGGTCGAGCAAGATTTCGCCGTCCAACCGGCCGACACTCGTGGCGGCGATAAAGTCTGTCAAGGGCACGCGGCGGATCAGGCCCTGTTTTTTTAATTTATCTAAAGCTTCCGCCAGCGCCACGAACGCTCCGGTAATTGAAGCCGTGCGGGTGCCACCATCCGCCTGAATGACGTCGCAGTCCAACAGTACCGTCCGCTCGCCAATTGCCGCCAGTTCAATTACCGAACGCAGTGAACGGCCGATCAGACGCTGAATTTCGTGAGTCCGGCCGCCAATTTTGCCCCTGGCCGCCTCCCTGGGGTTCCTTGTTCCGGTCGCGCGCGGCAGCATGCCGTATTCTGCCGTAACCCAGCCTTTCCCACTGCCTTTTAAAAAAGGCGGCACTTTATCTTCTATGGTAGCGGTGCAAATAACCCTGGTATTACCTGCTTCAATCAAAACCGAACCCTCGGCGTGTTTGATGTAATTTTTTGTTATCAGCACCGGCCTCAATTGCCCGGGTTTCCTGCCGTCAACTCTATCCATGTTTATCCCTCGTTTGCTATTGGTGTGTATATATATGTCTGCCCTTCCCGCACCGCCGTCACAGGCCCGCCGAACCCCGCCGCAGCCTGGGCGCCCAGTTCCGCCGGGTCATACTCCGGCCAGAAATGGGTAATCAGCAGCCGCCTGACACCGGCTGCCCGCCCCACTTCACCGGCCTGGCGGGCGGTCAGGTGGGCTCCCTCCATATGGCCGGCGTCGCTGTCCAAGCCGCTCGCCTCGCACAGGAACAAGTCCGCCCCGGCGGCCAGCGCGACAAGCTCGTCAGTACGGGCGGTATCGCTGGAAAAAACAAATTTGCTTGTCCCCTCAAACGATACGGAATAGCCCGGCAAGAGATGTTTTGTGGGTACAAAGCGAACCGCCAGCCCGCCGATATCCAACCTCTGTACCGTAAAACCGCCGGCTATTTTTTCTTCAATAAGTGTATCTATAGCTTTTACTTTAAAAGCTTCATTATAACTGCTAAGCAAGCTGAATTCACCGCCCGGCCTGGGCGGGATAAACAGTTTTACCGGCTTGTCCCGGCTGCCGTCCTTTCTGGCTCCTTCCAGCGCATGGCGCAACGGAAAGAGGTCAAGGTAATGGTCATGGTGCAGGTGGGTCACTATTACGGCATCCAATGAGCGAAAATTAATGTGTTCCATCAACCTGCTTAATGCCCCGCTACCCGCTTCGAGCATCACATTTACCCCGCCGTCGCTGACCAGGTAGCCCGAGCAGGCGCCGCCGGCCCGTGGATAAGGCCCCCAGCAACCCAGAACGGTAATCCGCATCATTCATTCCCCCTTGTTTCTACGCAGCACCCGATGGCACCGGCATATTCCGGTTGTTCCGGCACAACCACCCGGGCTCCGGTCTCACGCCTGATAATTTCCGCCAGCGCGCCGCTACGGGCTACACCGCCGGTAAATACGACAGTGTCACTGGACAGTTTGGCCAGCATCGGGTGAATTCGCTTAAATATGCTGTAATTGACCCCGGCAGCCAAAGAGGACACGGGATGTCCCTCAACGATTTTATCGATCAACTCGCTTTCGCCGAAAATGGCGCAGGTGGAGGTTAATTCCACCGGGTCAAGATAATGAAGGCTCAGTTCTTCCAAGCTGATATTTAACACCGCGGCCATGTTTTCCAGGTATCTCCCCGTACTGGCGGCGCACTTGTCATTAGTCAGAAAGTCCACCAGCCGCCCCTGGCGCACCAGGGCCACTTTGCTGTCCTGCCCGCCCAAGTCGAGCAAGGTAAAGCCGGCCAGCCCGGTCAAGTGAACAGCGCCGCTGACATGCGCTTTTATTTCCGGAATGATCCTGGCGTCACGCACATTTACAGCCTGGCGGCCATACCCTGTCGCGGTAATCACCGCGCCGGTAACGTCAAGTCCGAGCGTTGCAAAATCGACTGTTAGCCTGCCGCCGGTTTTTCGCCCGTATTCACGGTAAAAACTGACCGTGTCAAACTCCAGCAACCGGGTTGTCCGGCCTTTTTCCATCAAGGCTATCTTTACGTTGCGGCTGCCCAGGTCCAGGCCGATAAACATATAATCACCTCAGCATATCTAAAAAAACATCCAGGCGCATCCGGGTACGCGCATCCAGGCGGTTGGGCTTGTCACCCTCCAGGGTCAGCAGCGGTAGGTCAAGCTTCTCCCTGATAATCAGGTCCTCGATCTGGCGGAAACAAAAGCTCTGGGCATAGTGGATAATCCCGTCCAAATTGCGCCGGGCGGCTTCCCGGCTAATGTCCGCCAAGCGGAAAAAGACGCCGTAAGGGTAAGTATAGCGCCGGTATTGCTCAACCAGACCGGCTGCCGCGTAAGGCATGGTAAACTGCCTCTGGGTCTCGTTGAACACCACCCGCGCCCCGCGCTCTTCAAGATATTGGTACAAGTCACCTACAATCGGCGGCACTCCTATATATCCCAGCCGCAATGCCTTTTCCACCGGGGGCCGGGAACGGACTTCTTCCAATAACATGTCCGTATCCGCGGCGAACTTATCCGGATCACCGTTAAAATCACTGCAACTGACCTGGTAAAGGTGGTTTTCCCACCCGCTGACCCGGTTTTCCTGCCAGGTCAGCCGGTCCAGTTCCCATACCTTGCCCCGCACCCGGTTCAGGCGTTCCTTGGCTTCGTCCACCTGCCGCCAGGAAACGTCAAAGTGGCACATCATCTTCTCTATCTGCAGCCGCAAGAGGTCGGCGTCGCGATCGTACGGGAAGGCAAAGGGCACAATTTCCACCCCGGCCAACTGCAGCGTTTCCATCAAGGCATGCGTGTTGCTGCAGTCACCCTGGGTAACCGCGATAACTGTGCTAATATCCCGCTGTTTCAACACAGTGCTGTAAATTCCCTTAATCCAGGCGCATAAGTTTCGGGGGTACCCGGCCAGTTCGGCTTCCTCCACCAGCGCCTGGGGATTCTCACCGGTGATAAAAAGATTATTCAGATCCACCGGCACCCATCCCGCGGCATATATTACTTCAACCGGCACTGTCGTGGTAAGGCCAACCTTTGGCACGGTTTTTCATCATCTCCATATTTTATATTACACACACATGGTTTGCAAAAAAAATTATCCATATGGCTTGGCGCTTCTCCACGAGCACATGTTCCGTGGCTTTCACAATACTACGCGGGCAACCGGGCCGATATCCCTTCCCATAAAAAGCCGCGCCTTTTCACGAAATGCTTCCGGATCCCCGCTTACGGCAAACCGGTGCGCTGGAGCGGCGCCACCCGCGGTCCGCAACTCCAGACCAGCCATTTCCTTAGCCGCCAACCGCACAGTCGCCTCGGCCGGGTCTACCAGCCGCACTTCCGGTCCCATCTCAGCGGCAATTAATCCGGCCAAAAAGGGGTAGTGGGTACAGCCGAGAATCAAGGTGTCGGTACCGGCGCCGCGCAATGGAGACAAGCTCTCCCGCACCACAGCGGAGGCTGCTTGCGTATCCATGTCTCCCGTTTCAACCAGGGGGACAAGGCGCGGTGTAGCCCGGCTGACAACCTCAACACTACCGTCAAGCGCTTTTAGCGTTTCTTCATATGCTTTTGTTTTAATTGTAACTTCGGTGGCAATGACGCTGATCCTCCTGTTTCGGGTTAGCCGCAGCGCTTCGGCGGCGCCGGGTTGGACCAGACCCATCATCGGCAGAGAGTAAATCCTTTTTAAAACTGGTAAGGACAGGGCCGAGCTGGTGTTGCAGGCAAATATGATGTACTTGACCTTTTGCTCCACTAAATAGGCTACGATCCTGCCGGCAAAATATATTAATTCCTCAACACTGCGCGAACCATACGGCACGTGAGCCGTATCGCCATAGTAAATGACTGATTCATCAGGAAGTATTCTGTTTACCTCCCTGAAAACTGTCAAGCCGCCGATTCCCGAGTCAAAAAGACCGATAGCCCCGCCATTATTCAATTCTTTCCCTCCTCTGCTTAACAGTACCGCCCTTCTATTAAGTTTAAGAGGAGTTTTCTCAAATATGACAACTCCTTATTACTATTCACTAGGTTGATTAGTGTTCCTCTTTTTTATCCAAAAAAAAAACGAGCTTTACTTAAGCTCGAAAAAATACTATTTGGCAACTACTCAGGAGTCAGAATGAGAGAATGGCTTATCGTCTCGAAATATACTGACTACTGACTACTGAATACTGACTACTATTTATTAAAAATTTTTAAGCTGTCCTTCTCTGGGCAAAGTACAACCCGATCCCCCTGGCAATCGCTTCCGCCGCTTTACTGCGAAAACTATCGGTACGCATCAATTTTTCTTCCGCCGCATTGGAAATAAACGCTACTTCCACTAGAATAGCCGGCATATTGGAAGTACGCAACACCGCGAAATTGGCGCTCTTAACACCGATATCCCGCAATCCCAGGGTTTTGATCATTTCAGCTTGAACACAGCGCGCCAGCCTGTCGCTCTCTTGAACTCTGGCGCCTGTACCACTGTAAATATATGTTGTGGTACCGCCGATCGACTTATCGTTGTTGGCGTTGATGTGAATGCTGACAAAAACGTCAGACTTGGCGTTGTTAGCTTTATCAGTGCGCTCATAGAGGTCGTCATCCGTATCTCCTGACCTGGCCATGACAACCTTGGCTCCATTCGCCTCCAAGATTCTGGCAATCCGGTTGGCAATGTCCAGGGTTACTTCCTTTTCCTTGGTTCCGCCCGCGCCGATGGCACCGGGATCGCTTCCCCCGTGGCCGGGGTCAATGGTAATGATCTTGCCCCGGTAAGACCCGCTAACATTGGGAATATACGTTTCAACCGTCAATGTCTTCTGGTCGGTGGACAATGACGCCAGGTACTGGGCGCCGCCCTTTAATTCAAAAACCAGCCTGGTGACGTCAGGGTTCTTTTGAAAATATCCCACTCGCACCTGACTTACAGACTTGGAATCAACTGTGGTGTTGAGCGGCAGGTCGCCGGGAGTGACCCCCTGCATATCCACAACCAGCCGGTCCGGATTATTCAGGAAAAAAGAAGAGTAATTAAACGGCGCGCTAGCTTTCAAAGTAGCGCTCGTTTTGCCACCCGAATCACTGACATTTAGGGAAAGCGCCTTGCCGGACTGGTTGTCCGCTTTCCCGCTATTGTCTCCGGGTGTTTTACCGCCCGTGTCCTGGTTAACCGGAGGAGAAGTCTGAGCCGGCGCGGAACGGACACTGACCAGCCAGCCGGCTACCCAGCCGGTTGAGCCGCTCGATAACTTAACGCGGTACCAGTCGCCGGACTGTTCCAGGATTGAAAGGGTATTCCCCTGGTTAACCTGCCCGATCACCCCGTTTGAAGTACCCGGGCCGCTGCGGATATTTACCACGCTGCCGGTAACCACGGCGGTTTTCAAGCTGCCGGAATCCTCCCCCGAACGGGAAGGTTCTGGCGTGGTTCCGGTAGTTTCCAGGGCGACCAGCCAGCCGGCCACCCAGCCGGTTGAGCCGTCACTGATTCTCACCTGGCACCAGTCACCTGATTTTCCCAACACCGGAAGGCGCTCAGCCAAACCCACCTGCGAAAACACACTATTGTCTGTCCCCGGCCCGGTGCGAATATTGGCGACATCGACTTTCACGACAGCAATCTCACCGGCGGCGGATATATCCGGATATGCCAGAAAAATGCCAAGGAACAGCGTCAGCACCAGCGAAACAAAAAATACAAACGGTAACCGGTTCTTTAAGTGCATTATCGACCCCCCTACGCCTCACAGCGTTAATAGTTAACTAACTGAAATAAAATTCTACATTAATATCCAAAAATCCTCTTAATTGTAATTACATTTCTATAAAAATTATGGAAAACTACGTTAAAAAACCACATAAAGTCGAAGTCTGTATCTTTATGAAACTTCAACGCTTATGTGGTTAGACTGGCTATAGCTTCAAATAGTTCCCTTGGTAAAGCAGATTATATAGCAATTTTTAAAAGTATTAATTTTCCTCAATACTCTCGCTTGCCCGGGGCGGGCGCCGTCGTGCCGCCGGTTTGCGGGCTTCATATTTCTTCTTTAAATATGGTACGGCCGTGTTCACATAAATCAGGCAAACCAGAAAAGCCGCCGCTAAATCAATGAGCGCCCACATGTCGGCGGACAAGACCGCTATTGCCAGCAGCGCAAAGACCATGACGGTCAACACGGGGATAACCAACCCTCCCTTGATCCTGTAAGGACGGGGCTGGTCCGGCATTTTGCGGCGCAGGCTGATTACCGCCAGTCCGGCCAGGACATATACGATGGACTCCATGGCGGCAGCCAGTTCCAACAAAACCAGGTAGCGGTGAGTCAGCAGGGTCACCGCCGCCACGGTCATGGCGATAAAAAAGAGAACAACAACGGACACCCACGGGGTAAAAAAACGCATGCTCACCCTACTGAATACCGCGGGCAGCACATGCTCCCGCGCGGAAGCGTACATAAAACGGGACACGCTGATCATACCGGCGTTATAGGTGGTCACAGAGGCCGCCAGACTGAGGGCCACCATCCACGCCGCGCCGGGTCCGCCCAGGATTGCGCGGGCAAACAACATATGAGGCGCGGCCGAAGCCGCCAGCACATCTTTCGGCACCACAGCGGTCATGGCCACGGTGAAAACAGCGTAGGCCACACTCAGGAAACCCAGCGCGATCATCATGCCCCTGGAAATTTGCTTTACCTGGATCACTTCTTCAGCCAGGGGAGTGACCCACTCAAAACCGACAAACAGGAACACCCCCAGCGCCACCGCGTTAATCAGGCCGGAAGCCCCGCCGGGCGCGAAAGGCGCGTTGAGTTGGAAGTTAACCTTATACAGGGCGACCAGGCTGATCGCCACCAGTGAAGCCAGCAGCCCGTAAGTAATCACATCCTGGAAAACCCCGGCTATTTTCACGCCCCTGAGATTCATCACGGTGACCAGGAGGAGCAGCAATACAACCCAGCTATAAGGCGGCACCGCCGGAAAAACCTCGCTTAATGTCCTGGAAAGAACATAGCTTTCCGCCCCGACCACGCCGACGATCACGATGGACATGTATAATATTGAAATCGTCAACGATACCTGATCGTTAAAAGCACGGCTAAAATAGAGGCGGATGCCGTTGGCCGTGGGCAAAAGGCCGTTCAACTCGGAAAAACACGCCGCGGCTAAAAAACAAAGAATCCCGCCGGTCAGGATAGCGATCCAGGCGGTATCTCCCAAAACATAACCAGCCACCTGCACGGCGGCGACAAAGGTCGAAGTGGCCAGGGTCAGTCCGGCGCTGGTGGCAACCACTGTACGCAGGGTAAGGACCCTTTTTAACTGCAAGCTATTCACCCCAGATCATCAGGGAAATGAAATCAAGCCGGATAATATCGTCTTCCTGGCCTATAATCCGCAAGGTACCATTGTTGTAAGGCTCAGTGGGAGTGATATCGCCGTAAAAAATATCAGCCAGGGTTTCACTGTCGGAAATCACCGTCAGATTGGGATTTTCCACAGCGCCTTCTTTCAATGAAACCAAGCCGTCTTGTACCTTCAAAGTATGCAGGGATTCGATATCTGTAGCTTTGATCACCACTACGCGGTTCCAGTCCCTGTTCATTATTTTTAAACGCTCGTTGCCGTTGTAATTATCTTTAAACACCTTAAGACTTTCTGTTATTTCAGTATGAGTCGCCAAAACTATCTTAAACCTCCCCGGCGGCTGTTTTAGCTAATAAACCGTCCGCAATTTGCCAGGTTCAGGCTATTACGACAAGCGCAGGATACGGGGTTGAAAGTTCAGCCTGCGCAGCAGTTCCAGGTAATCTTCAGCGGCAATTTGCTCCAGCGGTTTACCCAGAATAGCCACCATGGCGGCTTCAATAACGTTAGTGCCGAAAGATCGTCCTTCATACTCGGGGGTAGTGGTAGCCAGGGTGCCTATTCCCTTATCGCGCAGGAATTCAACGTCGTCGCGCGTGGTAGTGTTTGTCAAGATGGTCTGCCCATTCATGCCGGCCGGCATAAAACGCCTGATCAAGTGAAAATCCCCGGCGATCACATCCGCTTCATAATAGTAGCCAGCGAATCTTCGCACCTTTTCCTCGTCCTGGCTCTCCTGTTTTTTACCGGTGGGATAAAGCATCTGAAAAGGCATTTTAACCAGATCGGGCAGGGTGCGGTTGGCGATATCCTCAAGCTCCGCCACCGTCTTGATTGGGTAAGTCATACCCATGGTAAAAATCAGGTCGCCGTAAGTCATGTCACAGCCCATGTCGTAGAGGGCTTCCGCCATGCCGAACCGGTCCAGCGAACTAACCATCAGGACCTTCATGCCTTTTTTAAGCAGGCCGGTATTTTCAGCCAGGATGCGTACTACTTCCCGCTCCAGGGTATTTTTTAAACCGCTTCCGTCCACCACCGGCGTCATTTTGACCGCTTCCACCAACTTAAGCCCGTCGTGAATGGCGTAGCGCTTTTGCCGGACATAAAGGTAAACGTCAATACCGCCCAGACCGATGGCGTCCACCTTTCCGTCAAGTTCCCGCAACACTTCCAGCGCCCGGTTAAAGTCACCGTCCGTACCCATCCGCGATATTTCAAACTGCTCCCCCAGAAGTTCCACCTGAACCTTGTGATCGCGTTTAGAAGAACCGAGACTGACACTGACTACTTTCTTCAATATTTACAGCCTCCTATTGACGCCCCGTAAATCATACATTTACTACTTACCATTGTATCCAAAAAAACCTAAAAAAACAAGCGCCGGGCCTATTATCAGGCAAATGTGGGGGATGGACGCGTTACAGGGGATGAGTCAGGACGCTACTCGCTCTCCAGCAGGTCCATGATGCGGGCATAGCAGGCAGGCAAAGGGTCCCGGCCGATCTTGCGCTGTTCCAGCGGGATATCGACATCCACCGCGTCAAGCACAGCCGCGGGCGCTCTGGAAAGCACAACAACACGGTGTCCCAGGAGCAGGGCGTCCATAATATCGTGAGTGACAAATACTATCGTACGGGGTTCCGCCTGCCACATCCTGATAATCTGCCGCACCAGCCCAAGCCGCAGGGGAACATCAAGTGAATTAAAGGGTTCGTCCAGCAGCAGCAGGTCGTGTGGAAACGCAAAGGCGCGGCAAAGCGCCAGGCGTTGTTTCATCCCCCCGCTCAAACTGTCTGGATAGCTGTGCCGATAGTCATACAAACCCGTCATCGACAGGTAGCGATTAATCAATTCCTTTTGACCGGCGGAGGGCACCACCCCCCGCAAAACAAAAGCCATGTTTTCAGCAACCGTTTTCCAGGGCAGCAGGCGCGGCTCCTGAAAAACGTAGCTCACCCGCAGGTCCTCCGTACCGGTGATTTGTCCGGCGTCAGGCTGCTCCAGCCCGGCCAGCAACTGAAGGATGGTTGTTTTACCGCAGCCGGAAGGTCCGATCAGGCAAAGTATTTTACCAATTTCCGCGGAAAAAGAAAAATTGCATAAAACCCTGGTCTGCCTCAGGGTTTTATAAACATGTTCAAAATTAATCAAATGCTATATCCTTTCTACTGCACTACATTTTTCGTTTCCCAAGCATCAGTTGCGCAACCAGCCAGTCTGCCAACAGCCCCAAACACACTAGAAAAAGAGTCCAGGCTAACAACGCCGCCGTGTTCAGGTTCATCCGGGCAACGGCCATGCCGGCGCCAATCCCTTTTTGCACGCTGAACAACTCCGCCATGGCCACGGCTTTCCAGGTTGTCCCCATGGCGGCCGAAATACCGGCCATTAAGTAAGGCGCCACCTGGGGCAAGTAAACCTCACGGATTACTCTTGATTTGGTGATGCGGAAAACGGCGGCCATCTGCAGCAACTGCCTGTCAACACTCCAGACCCCTTGAATGGTATTGATCACAATCAGGGGAAAGGTGGTTACAAACACCACGAAAACAGGCACCTTGCTGAAACCGATCCAGATCAAGGCCAGCAAAAGCCAGGAGACCAGAGGAATTACCTGCAATACCACCACCAGCGGCCGGAAGAGGCCGGCGACAAATGGATTCAGGCCGATCAGCAGACCCAGCGGCAACCCGCAGGCTACCGCCAGGGCAAACCCGGCCAGGCCGCGAATAATGGACAGGCGTCCTTGCTCCCAGAGCTGCCCGCCAACCGCCAGATCAGCTAGAGCCCGTAAGACATCCACCGGCGAGGGCAATACAACCGGATTATAGAAACCCGCCACAAGCTGCCAGGCGGCCAGGAGCACAGCCAAACCAAACAGGGGCGGCAGGCCCCTATTCAGAAAGGTAGAATTTTTCATCAGGCAATTTTCCCCCCACCATATCCGGTGAGAAATCCAGCAGCCTGGCCAGGTAGGCGCTCACATCTTTACTGGCGCCGGAACCACCGGCAAACTGCAGGCGGGTCCGCTCCATGCTCCTGACAAATACCGGCGCGGGCATCTTCAGATTTGTCTCCACCAGGGGAGCCGCCTGATCCGGATGCGCCACGGTCCAGTCCAGGGCACCGGCGTATGCCTTCTGGAAACCGGTCACCGCGCCCGGGTAAGAGCGGACAAAACCGTTGCTCACCACCATACCCGTCTGCGGCAGCCTTGTTTCTCCCTCGGACCGCTGCCAGTCGGTATAAAAGTCCCTGACTACCCGGGCCTGCTGGTTGTTCATGAGCACCTGGGTTACCAATGGCTCGGGCAACACCGCGTTCTTCACCAGACCGTTAATGACCATCTGGGCTATTTCCGGAGAGCCCAGGTAGGTCAGTTTGACTTCCCCTTCCTTTAGCCCGCTCCGGCGAAGCAGGTACTGTGTCAGAACGTCCGGGGTGGAGCCCCGGGCGCCCACATACAGCTCCATGCCCTTGAGATCCTGCCACTCTTTGACTTTATCATCCACCGATACGAGATATAAGATACCCCAGGTATTGACATTAGCCAGGGAGATGTCTATTCCCGAGTTATAAAGCTTGGCCGCCACATTCACGGGCAACACGCTGAAATCAGCCTCCCCCTTGATTACCCGGGCGGTGGCTTCATCAACAGTGTTATAAACCAGCAGTTCCAACTTGGTTCCTTCCGGCAAGCCATCTTCAACCATCTTAAAAAGCGGCGCGGTAGGCGGCGCCAGGGGCACCTGCACAATAATTTTATCCGGTGTGCCGGCTGACGGCGTTTTATCGCTTACTCCCCGGTTTCCGCACCCCGCGGCCAGCAATAAAACTGCCGCTACCGCAACTACAGCTGCTGTTAACCTCCGCAATGAAACTTCCCCCTCGTATCATTAAATTCTACTTTACAAAGCGCAACATCCCAATCACAAACGCCAGAAGCGCCGCGATAAACCAAAAGGCGTCCGCGCGCAGGTTGGCCAGGCCGAAAAACACCCCCATCACCGCCCCAATCACCGCTCCGTAAATCTCAATCTTCTGCAGGCTGTTCATCGTCACCCGCTGGAACATGTCCACCAACTCACTGGTGGAATAACTTTCAATTCTTGTCCTGACTATGGCTTTTAAATCCAGTTCTTCAAGAAAAGACGGAATTTTATTTTTTAGGTAAGCGGTAATCATCCCCGCGATCATTACTTCGACTTTTTCCAGCGTGTCCCCGGAGAAACGATCCCGCAGGCGGCCTACCGGATATTTCGCGATCTCCTCAACCAGTGAGCGGGCCGCCAACCGCACGAAACGTACCGTCACAGGCTGGCGAAGCAGGTCAAGGCCGTGATGTGCCAGTGACGCTTCCGCTTTTTCCGGAGTGACGCCGGCGTAACGCCCGCATAACTCGGCTACCGTGCACCCGGCCATGGCGCGGTAACGGCCCAGTAGAAACTCACCCAGCCAGGCCTGCGCGTCCGCTCCGGCCAGCCACCCGCTCAAACGCCCGGCCAGCCAGTCACTCGCCTGCGCCAGTTGCCCCGGATCGAGTCCGCTCGCCAGTTCACCAACCGGACGGTCCAGAATAGCGTCCGCCTGTTCCCGGACATACTGTTCCAGCCGTATTCTCATTTCCGGCGAGGAGAGGAACTCGCCCAAGCGGGGAAACATGTCATTGCGCACAAAACTCTCCACTTCCGCCCGATACTCGCTGAAAAACTGGAACAGGCCGATCCCTACGCGCGCCAACAATCCCTTTCCTTTGAGCTGTTCCATGATATCCAGGATTACCGCGGTCAAACGCTCCAGCACTTCTTCGTTATCCCGCAGGCGCATGATCAGTTCCGGGAGCACTTGCGCCAGCCGGGCCGGCCACTCAGCCATTTTATCCTGCAGCGGCTGCGGCAGAACATCCCGCAGGGGCATAGCCTGCCCGCAAAGCGTGCTGTGCGCTTGTCCGATCAAGCGCACGGCCGCGTCCCTAAACTCCGGTCCGGACAGGTAAACTGCCGCGTCCTCCAGGAAGCGCCGCAAAGCAGCCTCAACCCGCTCTTCCGGCCACAGTTCACCGGCTTTCTTTTGCCACAGGCGTTTCAGCTGGCGGTGCAAAAAGTCCTTGAGCCAAGCTTCGACACCAGGGTCGGTTAAATATTTCAGCGCCCACTGCGACAACGCCTCTTTGGCCCGTGCTTTTAATTCTTCTTTTAAGCCGGCGGCCGGCGGGGGAAACATTGACTCCACGGAAGGATATTCATTGCCGGCAACCAACGTCACCAGATCGTGCATAGTGGACCTTACCCGTCGTTCCAGCGCCTGCTCCTGTACAAGGTAGTCAAGCAGGGCCTGCGGTGTGAGCAACTCACTTGATACCACCCCGCTGACCGCTTCGGCAATGCGCGTTTGCTGGGCCGGTATAACCCCTTGCCATATCCTGACGCGCCCGATCCGCCAGGGCTTGAGCGGCCGGAAGAACATGAAGACAGCCAGAGAAGCGCCCACCCAGCCGTGCAGGGTGGACAGAATGATGTTTTTAAGCAGTACCAGCAGCGTCTCCACAAACATTTACCACCTGACAGGTAGTGAACCTCAATTTTTTTGATTGTAATATTTTATCACATATATGTGAAGGAAACATCAGACGCTCTAAAGATAAGAATCGACCTGACTTTCAATAACTGATAATTCCTGTTCATTAAGTTTACGCCCGAGCAAGGCGCTAAGCGCTTTAATTGAAGCGCCAATAGCTATTCGCCTGATATCTTTATCCTCCTGTTTTACAGAAGGCCTGGGGCTAGTCGCAAACCTCGCGGATGGAAGTCCGGGGCTCATCCGGTTTGCCGCCTCATCCAACAGTGCTTCGGTTTCCTTTACGTGTTCATCATATCCATATTGAAGATTATTCTTTTCTTCCGGTTGAGGCATGTCTTTAACAATTTTATCCTTATTCTGCCTTTTCATTTTCAATTCTTCTCTTTTAGCGCAATGTTTCGCATATTCCTTTGCAATTGTTTCCTCAACTTCAACCAGCTCAGCCAGGTGAGCTTCCAGAAAAATCGATTTCTCCGGCGCATGTGTTTTGGAAATCTCAATTAAATCATGCTGGTTTGCGATTAAAGCCTGAAGCGCCGGAAAAACTTTCACTGACAGCCTTGCCAGCTCCTTATCGTACTCATAGCCGGAAGCTGTTAAGGCAAATTCTCTCTTTCCTTGTTTAGCCATTCTTCACACATCCCTTGCTAAAGTCGAAATATGTCATTGAGTCCTGAACCGGATAAAAAAGGTTGTTCCGCTGGGAGAGGTTTCTATATCTATTGTAGCACTATGCCTGGCGGCGATGCTATAACAAACAGCGATACCCAGCCCCGTGCCGTTATCTTTAGTTGTAAAAAACGGGGTGCCGATTTTTTCGAGCACGTCAGGCTCGATTCCACAGCCACGATCCTGAATTGATAAACTGACCTCTTCACCGTCAAAAAACGTGCGAATGGTTAATTTCCCACCGGCCGCCATTGCTTCCAGCCCGTTTCGAACAAGATTCAAAATGAGTTGGCGTATTTCTTTCTCGTCAAGACGCAAATCGGGAATCTCCGCAAGTTCCGCTTCAATATTTTTATCAGAGTTCATAGCGTCGGCTTGAATTAGCGGAAACAGGGTTTGCACAATCTGATTAAGATTATGCGGCTTTAAATCGACCGGCTTGCCCTTAGCCATGGTAAGGAATTCGGTAATGATTGTATTGGCCCTGTCCAGTTCTTCAATCATTAGATTAAAATAATGCTTGTGCTGAACGTATTCTTTTTTTCGATCAAGCATCTGCAGAAATCCACGCACGGTGGTCATGGGATTTCTAATTTCGTGGCCTATGCCCGCGGCCATTTCCCCCACCAAATTCAGGCGCTCCAAACGGGCCATCTCTTTCTCCATTTGCTTGCGCTCGGTGATATCATTTATCACTACCATTAAACATGGCTCATTACTTACCTCGATGGTATCCGCGGACAATAGCGCCACGCGCGCTTCACCCGACTTGGCGCGCAGACTCGTTTCCAGGTTATGAACAATCCCCTGTTCCGAGAGCATTTGAATCATCTTTATACGGTCATCCGGATTTACGTAAATATCCAAATCTCGTACTGTATGCCCAATAACCTCCCGCCGGGAGTAACCGAAATTTTTCAGATAACTGTCGTTTACCTCAATGTGCAGTCCATCTGAGATCCTCATTATAACCATCGGGCTTGGAATAGTGTTCATTGCCTTGGAGAACCGTTTTTCTGACGAACTCAGCATCTTTTCGGTTCGCTTGTGCCAGGTGATGTCCAAGCTGTTGCCTAGAACCGCCGGTTTCCCGCGATAATTGATGGAGGAAACCGTCTCCATGATCCACCTCGTTTTCCCGCCTTTCCCCATCACTCTGTATTCATAAGGAGTCAAACGTTTCCCTTTTAGCATCTTAACGGCATTTTCCCTTACTATTTCTCTATCCTCGGGTATAATAAACCTGAAGGAATCCATACCGATCAGTTCTTCTTCAGAGCAATGGGTATATTTCAGGAAACGGGGATTGACAAACTGGAACTTTCCGTCCTGCACGATAAAGATGCCGACCGGTGAACTGTTGGTCAACGTTCTAAACAGATCTTCCGCTTGTTTGCGCTTGGTAATATCAAACCCCATTTCCAGCACCAGCGGGGAGCCGTCAATATCGGTAAACGGGTAATCATAGATCTGAATAAAATCCATCACGGGCTTTCCAATAAGTTCCGCGGCACTAGCCGCGCCGACAAGCCTTGCCCCCGCTTTGTTAATAAAGTCGATTTTACCTTCACTATGAACAATGATCGCGTCTGGCGAATGCTCAGCAAGCCGCCGGTAACGCTCCTCGCTTTCCCGCAGTTTCTCTTCCGCTTGTTCACGTTTAGCAGTTTCCTTTTTTAATAGCTCATTAGTTTTAATTAGTTGGCCTGTTAGTTCCTCTACCATCCTCTCCAATGAATCGTGATAATCCCTCAATTCACGTTTATTAATATAAACTTTTTTTGACAAAATTCGATAACCCCCCAGAAAAGATGTTATCCAGTTGATTTAGGAAAATCCAACTGGATAATAAAATAACAATTTAATAGTTTATTTTAATAAATACGACATAAAAACAAAATATCCTTCAAACATCAAGCAACTTCGTTCCGTCGTAACCGTTTCAAAGTCCACCTGGTGACAAGTAAAATAGGGTCAGGCAAAAAAACCGAACAAAGCAATACTATGAATTAACCCTTCTGTGACACAATAGATATTGCTTTCAGAAGGGTTAACATTATTGCAAGTGTGTTGTTGGTGAACTTATACTTGGCAATTTATTAGGTTATAGGTTGTTTCCGTTGTTGCGACACTGTTAAGATACTGTTGTACGGCATAAGAATACTCACTGGATTCCACTTTTGCGCTTCCGCTACTTTGCTCAGTGTCGCTTACTGCTTTGTCATCATTGCTATTTTGCCCAGTGTCGTTTATTGCTTTGGTGTTATCGCTTTTTTGCTCAAGCTTGCTTGCCGCTTCCTCCTGTATTTTTCTCATATACGCTAAATATTCTGCTTGGCTGACAACACCATCGTTGTTGGTGTCCATTGCTTCTGAATAAGGATAGGAACTGCTACTACTTGATGCACTGCTTGCGCCACTTGATGAAGCACGCGTTAAATTGCTTACCGTTTGAGATAAACCGGATAAAACGTTTATATTACTGGTAAGCGAGCCGCCACTAATTCCGCTGATCATTTTTTCACCTCCTTTACTGAGAAATCATCCGGTACCAGCCGGCTTCAGGAGTGTACGTTACAAGCAAGCCGCCAAGCAAGTTCCGGACTTCGTAAATTCGGCGCTAAACTTAGTCCAGGGAGCCAGCTATTTTTCATATGTTTAACGCTTCATCCCTTAAGGGCAACTTTCTATTTATTATCTTTGCCCGGGTCCACTTTATTAGGCTGTTTTCCCATGTTTTGAAGCATGTTGTCAGCTTGCTCCTGTGTCATCTTACCATCTGCGACCGCTTGAACTATCTCAGCTTTCCTTTTCGCTTGCATCTTTTCATCAAACTGGTCCATCGTCATACCATGTTCACTGACAATCTGCTCCATTGATTTACCTGACTGCATTTCTGTTTTGAGTTTATCACTCGTCATATCCAATAGACTTGCCGCATCGTTGAAGTTATAACCCGGCTTCGCAGGACCTTCCCCGTTCAAGTAACCATTTGGCGGACCATTCGGGGGACCACCTGGGGGGCCATAACCTCCGCCAACTTCTCCGTTTGGCGGGGAGGGATTTCTGTCTGCCTGTTTTTGGTTAAAGCAACCTGATACAACCGCGGTAAGGACAACCATTACTAAAAAAATAACACCGAAACGCCATTTGCTTGACTTCACTAAAGCCACCCTCTTTCGTTTATTAGCATAATGTGCCATTATTTTATGTTATCATCACAATGTTGCCGTTTTATGTCAATATAAAAACCCTACTTAATTGCAGGTAGGGTTTAAAGTTGAAACTATTCAATTCGGGTCAACGTCTTGGGATTAGCATTCCCTATTAACCAATAGCCCGAGTCACCTATTGCTAAATAATGGTGCGCCCGGCAGGAATCGAACCTGCGCTTCCGGCTCCGGAGGCCGGCGCTCTATCCCCTGAGCTACGGGCGCATACTCATGGCAAGTAGTTTGGGTAGAAGCAACTTTATTTTATATTTTACACAGGGAGGTGCAGCAAAATGATATCATTTCTACACAAAGTTAAAACACCTTTATTATTAAAATTTATTTTACTTGCCGTTATTATTAGTTTATGTGTAGCATCACCTTCTTTAGCGGTTACTACTCTCAATGAGGACCGTTCAATAAAGATTTCTTGAATTATATTAACTTTACGAATTTTAGCAACGTACAAAGCGATCCTTCAAGCTCTACACCTGAACACGGTCTCGGGTTTATTCCCGAACCACTTGTTCTTTCCCAATTAAATGGGCAAATTGCCCCAATGACCCGCGAGCTAATTGGTTATCATAATAAATCTTACCTTGATCAAAATGCCTGCCAACAATTAATGGGCTCCTCAGGTAATACAAGCATAATAAACGGCCACGAGGGACTTCTTGGTCTATTTCACCATATTGGCTCCCGACTTTTTCTAACTATGTCCGTTAAGCCTGTTGATAGTATCTTTGTTTTATCGTCTTATTGGCATAACCCGGGTTGTTATCCATCTCTACTTAAGCATTCCTGCAACGTGTCGGCAAACAAATCTTTCAATTCGCAATGTACGTCCGATCAAGACTATTTTTTGCATTTTGTTTTAAAGTGAAAAGAAGTTCATCAGAAGCGCCTAACTTTTGTACAACACGGTATGCTACAATATCCGCCATAACTTCAGCATCATCATTTGTTAAAGCAGCTAGTGGCTCCTTTGAGTATAAATAACGGTAGGTTTCTTTTGTTATTATACTCGCAATTAATGGTGTCTCCTGGTTAACAGGCGTATATCCAAAATCACTACACATATTTATAACGTTACCAGTTAGCCAAGCAGCCTTATCTCCATTTTTTTCCTCGGCAAAGCGTATTTCTGCAATATTGTTTTGTATTACCGTATATGTTTCTGGCGATTGATTTTTTAACAGCGCAAGTGCTTTATTCACCTTCTGTTCTAAATCATAAGATCCATAAATCTTTAAAGCCGGCTTGCGGTTGTCTAGTATCACTGTTTGGTCTGAATCCTGCCAAGTTACATTATAGCCAAGAGCCTGGGAAACTAACCTTATTGGCACAAAAACCCTGTTCTGGTACATTATTGGTGACGGATTGGAATCAATTTGCTGCCCATTGATAACCAGCTTAATAGGCGTATCGGCAAGTGCTAAAGTTGTAACAGTAAGTACCACAACCATGAAGCATAAAAGGATTACACCAAAACGTTTCATAAATATTTCCTCCTTTAATAAAATTATATTGTTTTTAAATATCTCCTAATTTCTTAGTATTTCACATTATGGTTAGATAACAGCTCCTGCTATTACATCAATGTGTAATTATGAATAGTATAGTCAACTCTCTTACAAAATGGTATAGAACGTTGTATTGCTTGGGCGTCTCACTTATCAAAGGCCGTTCCAATTATTACAGGAATGCACCTTTAATGATATAATGCTTCTCTTTTAACCTTAAAATTCCTCTCACATAATGCAATATTTTGTTGCGGCCAGCAATATTTGAACCCGAATCAGTCTATATGGTTAGAATTACATGACCCTTACGAGGGTTTTTCTTTTTTGGGGAGAAGAAGTGTAACAGAAAAAACGAAGAGGCGTTAACCCTGT
>NZ_JAKOAV010000044.1 GCF_029478095.1 Pelotomaculum isophthalicicum JI
GTTCGGGTTCGGTTCTCTGTCCGGGAACTACCTGTTCGCGTGAATGGGGTTGTGTTTTTTTCTTTTCCGGAAGCACAATCTCTTTTTGCATTTCCAGCCTATCCAGCAATTGTTTGCAGGCATCTATCTTATAGCGGCCATTCGGAGCGTTCCAAGACAAGCCTTCACATATCGTCTTCGCCAATTCGTGGCGACTCAATTTCGGAAATAGACGCACCGTTTCGATGACATCTCGAAGTTCTTCAGTTGTAAACATACGCCCGCATATTAATATGGCCCCATTTTCATCATGTTTCATAGTGTTGGCCCCTTTCTTCTGGCAACCCTCACTATTATCTCATAACGAATATAATTTGTCCAGTAGGGTTTTGCGAAAAAATATTCTCTTTAAAAGGATACAACGCCTTTAATTTAACGGCTCTGAGAATTATGCGTCAGTACTGGGGTAACCATGAAGTTCAAGGATATTAAAACTTTATTGCCCATATCAGTACCCTTTGGACTAATATACCTGTTTTATAAGTTTTACTTAGAAATTCAGGAAACGCAGTTGGTGTCTTTTGAAGTAATACGATATTCTTCTTACGCCATATTGTTGATAGGGCTGGTTGTCAGTTACTTCTCTAACCGGAATAGAGTATTTTTCAGCTTAATCACATTGTTCTTGTGCCAATACCTCTTAGTAGACAAAAAATTATACATGAGTTTTGTCTATACTGCGGCTTGTATATTCATTCCATTGAATATAATATTATTCACTTTTTTAACGGAGCGTGGCGTTTTAACTCCCGGCGGGAAAAGCCGGGTAGCATTGATAGTTGGGGAATTTTTCTTTACCGCTTCGATATTTGGGTCAAATAGCCAGTTGTTGGATACCGTCCTTAATAAAAAAATCTTTTCTCTTAGAATCCTTAGTCTGACGCCTGTTCCTCAAATGGCAACTTTATTTTTCCTCGCCGCCATATTAATCCTGATTATAAGACAAAGTAAAAATATATCATCTTATGAATGCTCCTTTACCGGTGTTATAGTTGCCTCTTTTATTGCCGTATGCTATCGCCATGCTGGACATCGATTTTTTTAAAAAATTTAATGATACTTACGGACATGATGTAGGTGACAACGCGTTAAGGTTTGTTGCCACGATGATGAAAAATGTAACCGGCGGAGGGAAAATCTATCGTTACGGGGGTGAAGAATTCACCATTATTTTTCCTGGCAAAGGAGTTGACGACGCGGTACCGCACTTAGAAAAGCTAAGAAACAAAATCTCCAAGCGGGGGTTTATCCTCCGTGGACAGAATAGGCCAAAAAAGAAGCCCAAGAATATAACGCCGAGTAATTCCTCAAAGCGGCTGTTTCTGACTGTCAGTATTGGCGTATCAGAGAAAACCGAAAGAAACAAAACGGCCGAAGCTGTGCTCAAGTCAGCGGATAACGCGCTTTACCGGGCAAAAGAAAACGGAAGAAATCGTATCAGTAGTTAAACTACGTGTCTAAAGCATCAAATTTATATTGGTGCCATGACGGTCGAGTTCCTATCTAAACCTGGAGGATTAAATAAATGAAAGATGAATATAAAACCGGAGAACAATTGGCAGATGAGTTGGTGAGGCCATGCTTGGGGGCTACAGATTTAGAGAAAAAGTTGCGAGCCGAGAAGCTACAGCTACTAGCAATCTGCGATAACATAAACGAGATAATGTATGTTTCCGACCCAACGACATATGAAATACTCTTTGTTAATAAAACTCTTAGGGAACTGCATAAAAAAGAGCTTGTCGGAAGTATTTGTTATAAGGAATTTCAAGGTAGGGAATCACCGTGTGAATTTTGCACTAACAATGTAATATTGAAAGACAAAGGCAAGCCATATAAATGGGAGCATTATAATCCGCTGCACGGAAGAAACTATATGATAGAAGACATAGCTATCAGGTGGCCGGACGGACGCGATGTGAGGTTTGAGTTTGCCGTAGACATTACGAACCACAAGAAAGTGGAAGAAGCTATCCGGCGCAGGCTGGAATTTATGGATATCGTTAAAAGGATTTCTTCCCGTTTTGTAGGTGTCTCCAACATAGACGAAGCTATTAATGATTCTCTCGCGGATATAGGGATAATCAGCGGAGCAGGACGTGCCTACTTGTTTTACATGAGCCAGGATGAAACAACAATGAGTAATACTCACGAATGGTGTAATGACGGGGTGCTTCCGCAGAAAGACACGCTTCAAAATGTTCCGAACATAACGTTACCCTGGTGGATGGAAAAGTTGCACAAGGGTGAAGTCATTCATATAACAGACGTTTCCAAATTGCCGCGGGAAGCACAGGCTGAAAGAGACCTGCTGGAAAAACAGGATATAAAATCGTTAATCTCGCTCCCTCTGTATGTCAATGGAAAACTATCCGGATTCATAGGATTTGATAACGTTACTGGAACCGGTTCATGGAGTGATGATGACCTTGCGTTGCTGCGCGTATCTTCAGAAATTATCGGTAACGCATATGAACGAAAGCTCGTCGACGAAGCCCTTCGCGAATCAGAAAACAAATACAGAACCATTTTTGAAAATACAGGAACAGCGATAGTCATATTAGAAGAAGATAATACAATATCCCTCGTTAATAGTGAATTTGAACGATATACTGGATTTGGCAAAGAAGAAATCCAAGGTAAAAAAAGTTTGAATGAATTCTTAAGAGACTACTCCAGAGGGATAAAAAAGCACTTTCCTCTTGTTGACAATCTTCCACTAAACCTCGAATCACATTTAGTTGATAAAATGGGTAATACAAAAAACGTTATCATAAATATTACCCGGCTGCCGGGAACAAGTAAATACGTAGTTTCCCTATTAGACATCACAGAACAGAAACGCATTGAAAAGCAACTGAAATATCTAAGTTTCCATGACACACTTACAGGTTTGTACAACCGGGCTTTTTTTGAGGAAGAAATGCGACGCCTAGGGAACGAGCGGCACATGCCTATCAGTATAATCATGTGCGATGTAGATGGCCTCAAACTGGTTAACGATACTCTCGGACATCACGCTGGAGATGAATTACTTGTTTCAGCTTCCGGCATCATTAAAAAATGTTTTAGGAAGAGTGACATAGTGGCGCGGATCGGTGGCGACGAATTCGCGTTAATACTTCCTAATAGTAACAGGAACATAGCAGAAAAGGCATGCTGCAACATTCGCAATGCGCTGGCGAAATATAACGCGGCAAATACAAAAAACATTCTCAGCTTGTCGATTGGGTTCGCCGTGAAGGATGATCCCAGCGTCAGCATGGCTGAACTGTTTAAGGAAGCCGATAATAGCATGTACCGGGAAAAACTCCATCACAAGGAAAGTGCCCGGAATGCCATTGTACAAGCCCTTACGAAGGCGCTCGCAGCCAGGGACTTTATAACTGAAGGCCACGCTGAACGCCTGCGCAGCCTTGTTGCCAGCATGGCCGCGGCAATCGGTATCCCCGAGTATAAAATAGCCGACCTCCGCCTGCTTGCACAGTTCCACGACATAGGTAAAGTAGGTGTTTCCGACAGAATTCTTTTTAAGCCGGGACCTTTGACCCCTGAGGAACGCTCTGAAATTGAGCTGCATTGTTCGATAGGTCACCGGATCGCCCTGGCTGCTCCCGATTTAACCCCAATCGCCGATTGGATCCTGAAGCACCACGAATGGTGGAATGGAAAAGGATATCCTCTTGGGCTTAAAGAGCAAGAAATTCCGCTGGAGTGCCGCGTTTTAGCCATAGCTGACGCCTACGACGCCATGACCAGTGATCGTCCTTACCGGAAAGCTATCACCCATGAAGCGGCAGTTAAGGAACTTGAGAGATGCGCGGGTTCTCAATTCGATCCGGTTTTAACACCTAAATTCATTCGAGTCTTAGAGGATATCAGATCCTTTTAACAATTTTCGACAAAGCATCTACTATTATTAAATAAATAATTTAAATACTATCGCCCCTAAATATAAAAATTATTTATTTGTCTAATAAGCTAATGTTATTTATAATCCTTATGAAATAAATATTCATAAGGAGATGTGTATTATGGCAACTGACTACCGTCCGATGTGGGAATCCATCGGACTCGATCTGGAGGCTCACGACCAGCTTTGTACAAAAGATGACAACTAAATAATATTTGAGGTGAAGGTTTTCCAATGATTTCCATTCAATAGGTTGGCATCCCAATCATAAACTCACTCTTGATTTTACCGACCGCAGCCGCGCTCAATATATCCTGCAGCATGACGGCAGTGCCATGTGATCTCTTTACTAATAACCTTCACTTCCGAGATAACGGGACTGCTCATGTCGTATTATTGCTCGACAGCCACCGGAGTAACCATCGTTTTGTCTGCGGCGCTGTTTTACCCGGGTATACTTCTGTTAAAACCAAGGTTCGCTTGATTCCTGGTTTCGATTTTTTAAACCAAAATTAAGCAGAGATGTACTTTTATCACGAAATAACTGGCCTTGCAGGTACTAAAACTTGAAATTATGTAATAGTAGTACTTAATAATTCCCATGGGGATTATTACTATTGACTTTGATTTTTACTTTGTTAGTCTATAGCTGGCACAGCAAGGTTATCGCTGAACGATATTTGTTCCCATATCGACAGGCTTACCAAAATATATTGACGATGCAACTAAGCCATCTACACCTGTCTGGGCATATAGTTCTGCATTATTTTCATTTATGCCACCCGCTGCCAGGATAGTGATTCTATTATTTTTTGCTCTGATTAGCTCAACTGCTTTTTTTAATTCAACAGGCGATATTTTATCAAATTGCAGGCCATCTACTCCTGTCTGGCATAGTAATAAAGCATCATCAATTGTCTCAACTTCCACGAGAAATTTTTTTTCACAGGTATAGTACTTACCTCTTAATCTTTTTACTGGACAACGAGAAAAATAAAAAGCTAACCTTGGCAAAGGATAGCTATATCATTAATTGAACATCAATGCCCTCCTTTCCAAAAGGGAGGTACAAAAGTTTCCTTATGTACCCATTAGCCGACAACCATATCACAAGACTTAGGTAGTAGGCTCGGTGAGCAAATATTTATTCAGTTGGGTTATCTCTCTAAGAACTAATAATTCCTACTGTTATAAATATATACATAAAAACCGGTAAGCTTTCTAGATTAGCATTTACAGTAAAAATGCCGTTAGAGCAAGAATCCTGCGTATTTGAATTATTAATTATAAATGATCATGCTCGCTACAGCCGTGATTACAACCTATAGAACTGGTGACCAGTTGTCCACTTAAATAATCAGAAGTAACTTTTTCAGCATCTCCTGAAGCACCTGTAATAACTTCCAACCCCACTGACCTCAGCGCATCGGCCATAGGGGGTCCCATACCACCAGCAATTATTACTCCTACTCCTTCCCTTATAAATAAGTTTGCCAATCCACCATGATTATGCTGGAGATCACTACTTGAAATTATTTTCTTTTCGCCAATTTTACCTTCCTCAACATTAAAAATAACAAATTCTTGACTGATGCCAAAGTGCTCGTTTATTCTACCCCGGTTATACGGCATCGCTATTTTCATTTCTTCAACCCCTTCATTTTATTTTAGAAATTGATTTTGTACCAATCATTTGCATTACATACTGGACATCTTGTGCGACGGCAACAAATGATATCTTGCCAATGGTGACCACAATTTTTACAGATTAGCTCGTATTTGGCAAGGCTGAAATTCCCGCCGGTTACCCTTAGTGCAGAACCATTAACCAGCGCTTCGGCAATTTTTTTCCTGGCAGTAGTAATTATTCTGTAAAACGTCGGCCTTGAAACAGCCATCTTTTGTGCACATTCTTCATATTCTAATTCTTTTAAATCTCTAAGCCGTATTGCTTCTAATTCTTCAATCGTTAGATGTATTTCAACAAGTTCAGTCATTGGTATTCCGGAAGGTTTAAAATAAGTAACCTGTGGTAATTGTTCAACTCTTCTGCATTTTGGTGGTCGTGGCATTATTACACCCCGCAGGTCAATCTATTTTTTCCATACCTTCTCGTAAATACTGATGAGCCAGATCAACATAAAGCTGCTTAACCCATGTCCAAAATTCCACATCTCTGGGTTCAGTATTTCTTATTATACGGGCCGGGTTGCCAGCCACAACGACTTTTTCTGGTATGCTTTGTTTATTCTTCACTACACATCCTTCGGCAACGATGGCCCAGGAACCTACTATGGCATTTAGACTTAAAATTGAGCCCATACCGATTAACGCATAGTCTCCAATTTCGTCGGCATGAATTATCGCTCCGTGCCCCAAGGTGACACTTTTACCGATCCGGCAAGTACCACCAGGGGGAGCATGAATCACTGTGCCCTCCTCTACAGCGGTGCCAGGACCAATTTCAATAGTCCCGTAATCACCTCTAATAACAGTACCGTGGCCTACATAGCAGTTCTCACTAATTCTAACGTCGCCAATGACCATAGCCAATTCACTCACGTAACTTCCCGCGCCAACTATTGGTGTTCTACCTGAAAACCGATACAGTGACATATACACCCTCCAAGTAATTATGAAATACTTTATATAGAACAACTTCAAAGATAGTAAAGCTAACAAATTTCGTTTTTTATTCATCTAATTGTTGATATGCTTCAATCATAATGGCACATTCTAAACGTTTTTTTTGCATTGCACAAAACAATTCCTCTGGCTTCATAATATCTCCGCTTGCATAATAAGAATTTGCATGGCAACCACCTGAACAGTAAAGTTTTGCCCAGCAATCACGGCATTCTTCTTTAGTTAATATGCTAGTCTTTCTAAATCTTTCACATAGCGCATCGTTCTTTATACCTGTATCAAGGTTGCCTATTATGAATTCATGCTTCCCAACAAACTGGTGGCAAGGATAAAAGTCCCCCTCTGGTGTAACGGCGAGGTATTCAGTGCCTGCACCGCAAGCTGCAATTCTTTTATACAAACAAGGACCTTTATAGATATCTACGTTAAAGTGATAAAACCTAAATGGCTTTCCTCCCTCCTTTATATTTTTTATATACGCATAGGCAAGCTGTTCATATTCATTAAGAATTTCCTGAATATGCTCTCTGCGGATGTGAAAATCCTCCCCTTTACCCACAACAGGTTCCATCGATATCTCTCCAAATCCAAGATCGGCAAGATGCAGCACATCCTTTGAAAAATCCGTATTTTTGGAAGTAAATGTGCCTCGGATAAAGTAGCTTTTGTTATTTCTTGAACGAACTAAATTCAAAGCATCAGCAAGTATTCTATCATATGTACCCTTGCCTGCGGCATCATACCTTATCGCATCATGAACTTCTTTCCGACCATCAAGGCTAATAACTACATTATCCATATTTGCATTGATATAGTTTATTTTATCGTCGTCAAGAAGCGTGCCATTTGTAGTAATAGTAAAGTTTATATTCTTATCTGCAAGTTTTCCGACTTCTCTCCCATATTCCACTGTTTTTTTAACAACAGTGAAATTAAGCATCGGCTCGCCGCCGAAAAAATCTATCTCTACATTTTTTCTTTTTCCGGAGTTGCTAACGAGGAAATCCACTGCATTAAAGGCTATCTCCAGCGGCATTAATTTTTTTGCCACCTTGTAACTTCCCTTGGAAGCAAAACAATATTCGCACATGAGGTTGCAGTCATGGGCTACATGAAGGCACAAGGCTTTTAAGCCTTTATCAATGTTCATATTGTTTTGAACAGCGGCCTGCTCAATTTCAGGGGAGAATAGAATGCCTTTTTCTACAAGTGAGTTAATCTCCTCCCATGCTTCTCTAATGCTTTCTGCAGGGTATTTCCCCTGTAACTTTTGTACTGCTTGTTCACATGTAAACGGGTTCTTGAATTGCGCCAGCAATTCATACGCCACTCTGTCTAAAACATGGATACTTCCACAGTTACCATCTATAGCAATGTTAATTCCACCCATGGAGTAAACATGAACCATCAACAGCATCTCCAAATTCAATCATCTTTCAAGAACAATTTCATCTCCTACGGATAGGATATGGCAACGTTCTTTAAGAAAACGCTTAATTTCACAGATAGCTATCATTCCGGTACAATGCAGCGGAATAACAGTTTCAACCCCATAATTCAAAAAACTTCGGATGGTTAATTCAATTCTGATATCTGGAACACCCTCCAGGTGCATTCCACCAATTAAACCGGCGATCTTTTCGCCTGGGTACAACTTTTGCGCATATCTGAGACAGTTTACTACTCCTACGTGGCTACATCCCACAAAAATATAAATCCCTTTGTTCCCTTTCAAAACAAGGATTTGCTCGTCAATAAACATATCATGTGATATCTCGTCATTCTCATTGCGGACAAAAAAGTAATGGGGAACATCCTCAAAGGTAACACCCCTTGGGATCATTGGTGATACTACAGCCACGCTATTTATTTGTTTCGTTATTACTGTTGAATTTATTCTTCCGCTAAGTTTTTTCCGAACATCACTGCTCCATGGAACACCAATACTCCTTTTTTCGGTTTCCCCACCACTGATGAAAAACCTTTCATTGAAGGCCTTAGGATGTATGTATATTGGCGCTAAGGCGTTGAGTTTACAAAAGTCCGGTATCCCACCTGTATGATCATAATGACCATGACTAATGACCAGAGCATTTGCTTTTGTAAGATCCACACCAGATGTTTCGGCGTTCGAGGAAAAAACATCCGTTTGGCCTGTATCGAAGAGAATATTCCCGTCATCTGTTTCTATCCACACGGAAAGTCCGTGTTCTGCGAGCAATCCTCTTTTTTTTGCATAGTTGTCGCATAAGATATGGATTTTTATCATAACTCTTTTTATTCCCGGGTTTTAATCTTTACTTCAAGTAGAATATTGTTTTATTATGTTCAATTAACTCTAGCTCTCGTCTTCTTCGTCCGGCGGGTGAGTGATGAAATACTCACGCTCAAGAAGTTCGTGATACTCCTCTGGTATAGGTACTGTAAGCTGTGACGTAGTTTCATCACGAGCAACCAGTTTGCAGACCAAATCATAACTACCGTCCGGATTCTTGCGCGGCCGCCACCGTTTGAGCATGGTCTCTTCACGTTCCATGTGGTCTTTGACTACATTACTACACCAAGTGAAAAAGCTTTCTTGCTGGTCATTGAGGTACTCAACCATTACCTGATCCTCCGCGCAATTACTAAATCTTTTAGATGAATTATTTTTATTTGCTAATCATTCAAACCGATTGCTAGTTATCAAATCCTGGCTGATCATCCTACGTGGCCCGCCATCCCTGGACTTTAACCAATCTTTTGGCGGCACAACCTCCTTGAGCATATCTAATTGACCCAAGGACTTTAGACGGTCGTAGATTAACTGCCAGGCGCAATCTATATCTTTGCTGATTTCACACTTACCATGTTGGGAACCTCCACAAGGCCCGTTTAAGAGGCTTTTGGAGCAAATAACATTATTCTTCTTATTTTTTATGACAAGTTTATCTAATGAAGTAATAGCTAGCTATTATAGACATGTTCCTATTGAGTCATATTTTCAGGGATAAAATTAGCAAAAAGGTTACTCTCATACTCCTCAATCTTACCTTGATCACAGAGCTTTGAAAAATTGGGGTCTACCGGCAATCCTCCAATATACGGTATCTGAAATTTCTGGGCGATCTCTTCACCCCGGCTAGGTCCAAACAACTCAAAATGTTCGCCGCAATGCGGGCAAACGGCGCCACTCATATTTTCAACCAGACCAAGTATGGGAATATTCATCATTTGGGCCATCTTTATTGCCTTGCTCACGATCATGACGGCAAGATCTTGTGGTGAAGATACAACAATCAAGCCGTTGAGAGGCAGGGATTGCATAACAGTCAAAGGAACGTCACCAGTGCCGGGCGGCAAGTCAACAAAAAGGCAATCAAGGTCACCCCAGGCCACGTCGGTCCAAAACTGTTTGACTGTACCGGAAATTACCGGCCCGCGCCAAATAACCGGGTCATCTTCATTGGCGGTCAATAAGTTTAGTGACATAACTCTTATCCCACTATTGCTGATTGAGGGGAATAACGCGGAGCCGTTGCTTCTTACCCCACTCTTTAAACCAAACATTTTTGGCAGGCTCGGGCCGGTGATATCCGCGTCCAGCACTCCCACCGAATGGCCTTTTTTTCTATATTCACAAGCAAGTATTGATGTTATAGAAGATTTTCCCACACCGCCTTTTCCACTCATGACAGCGATAACGTTCCTGATATTGCTAAATTCGTTTCCGGTCAATTTCTCAATACCGGGATTGCCTTCATGACCACACCCGCCGTTTTTTTCATTGTCACATGTAGAATTTGAATTTTGTTGCATTGTTTTAATTCCTCCTTAGTTTTACAGTATACAATTAATGATCGCAGGCATTATCCCCTGTTTCCAGATTGCCGGCCAAAAACAGCCTGACGATATCTTCCGGACTACCTGAGGCTGAATTAGCGCCAACTACTACATTTACGCCATTCTGGTTGAACAATTCCTGTGCCCGCGGGCCCATACCACCGGCAATGATAATGTTAGCTCCTTTTTCGCCCAGTAATCTCGGGTACAAACCAGGCTCATGCGGCGGGGGCGTAAATGATTCTTTTTTTAGAATTTCTTTGGTTTCAGGGTTGACGTCAAAAAAATCAAATCTTTCACAATGTCCAAAATGCATACATAACTGATCTCCTGCGATAGGTAGCGCGATTTTCATTTTTTACTTCCTTTCACTGTTTTATTTTAAAGTTAAAGGTTGCTCCTTTCTTAGAAACACCCCAGTTCACAAGCTATGATTTTTATTTTTAATTTATTGGCGGCCTCGCGGATAAGCTTGGGCGATACTTTAAGTTCCTCCGCCAATTTCCTGGCTTCAGGGCAGCTTATTTTTTTCTCTGTCGAAGTTTTTTCAACCGCTTCTAAAATCGCTGAACTAACATCCACTGCCAACACATCCTTTGTTCTTACATTTATTGAATCCCCCATTTTAATTGCGCCGTCACCGGGAATGAAGATTTTAATTTAGTTCTCTTACCAAGCTTTCCCATGTTGTTCTCATATCTTTTGCCGCTGCCGATTCCGGGAATGCCACCACCGGGAATCCTTTGATCTGGGCTTCGGTGACAGCCCGGTCATAGTGAATCCTTCCTATAACAGTAATTCCACTCACCCTTGCTTTCTCCTCAATGTTTTTAGCTGTCTCATAGTTGAGATCATATTTGTTAATGCAAAGGAAAGTGGGAATTTTAAAATGTCTGGCCAGTTCGGCCACCCGTTCCAGGTCGTGCGCACCGGATACCGTGGGTTCCGTAACGATCAGCACGGCATCCGCACCGGTAATCGAAGAAATAACCGGGCAGCCGATACCAGGCGGGCCGTCAACAATAATGTATGGCAAATTGTCTTTTTCAGCGAGCATCCTTGCCTGATTGCGCACTAGAGAAACCAGCTTGCCGGAATTTTCTTCTGCGATGCCTAGCCTTGCATGGACCATCGGGCCGTATCGGGTGTCTGAAACAAACCACTGGCCGTTGACGGACGGCTCAAAATCGATGGCTTTCTCCGGGCAAAAGTAACTGCAAACACCACACCCTTCACAGGCTATATGGTCAATGATATAGGCAGGTTTTTTTCTCTCATCTTTGATTACAGCATTGAACCAGCAAATTTCTAAACATTTGCCACAACTGCTGCATTTGCCGGGAACAATTCTGGCGCTCTTGCCACCGGTAAAATCCTCTGTTTTTATAACTCGGGGGTCAAGCACCAGGTGCAGGTCCGCCGCATCCACGTCACAGTCCGCCACCACCGACCTTTCGGCCAGGACGACCAGGGAAGCCGCCACGCTTGTCTTACCGGTACCTCCTTTTCCGCTGATAACTACTATCTCTTTCACCGTCTCGCCTCTTTCACAATAGCAATTAGGAGATCTTCGAAAACGCCCCGGTAGCCAGAAGCAGCGGAAAACGCCAATTCACCTCTGGAATAAGCCTCGGCTATCCTGCGGTCGTCCGGGATCTCCGCCAACAATTTAACTTCTTTTTCCCTGCAGAAATCGCGGGCTAAATTATTATCCAGATCGGACCTGTTCACAACTACCGCGTGTGGGATACCCAGTTCTTTGATCATATCTAAGGCAAGGCCCAGGTCGTTCAGTCCGAAAGGGGTCGGTTCGGTGACAAGAATTACGAAATCCACTCCTTTGATCGCTGTGATTACCGGACATGAGGTGCCTGGGGGCGCGTCAACAATATTTAATAAATTATTTTTGCCTGCCGAACGAACTGTTTTGATTAGCGGCGTGCTCATAGCCTCGCCTATATTGAGCTTGCCATGGACAAAAGATATTTCCCCGGCTACTCCTTCTTCTACGAATCCAATTTCCCTGCTTTTTTCGGTAATTGCAGCGGTGGGACAGACCAACTGACAACCACCACACCCGTGGCACATTTTTTCAAAAGTGAGGACACTTTTATTAATGCACAAAATAGCGCTGTATTGACAAATCTCCCCGCAGGCGCCGCAAGCAATGCATTTTTCGGTGTCAACCGCCGGAACCGGCACGTTGACCGGGTAGCGGCGCACAATGCAGGGTTTCAGGAAGAGGTGCCCGTTTGGCTCTTCTACATCACTATCAAGATAAGCTGCTTTATATCCTGCTGCTGCCGCAGCACAGGCAAGATTTACAGAAACAGTAGTCTTACCTGTCCCTCCCTTGCCGCTTGCCACGGCAATAGTCAATTCTTTAGTCATTAAATTTACTCCCGAAGGGTTTTTCTAATCTTTATTTTCCAGTTCTTTAATGTGTTTTCTAATCTGTTCAAGGGCGCTTTCCAGGTAACCTGCTTCTTCCTTAAGAAGGTTTAGCTCATCCTCGCCGCTTGCCGGAAGTGTAACATGCTTTGCCAATAAGGAATTGGCAAAGTATCCACCTAGTCCAATAAGCATTCCGGTGGCAAAGTCGGAGCGCCACCAGCCGCGCTGTCCACCACGGCCAAGCTTTAGAGCTAAACTGGTACCAGGAAGAATACTACTTATACAAAATCCGCGTCCGCGTCCCGTCATTGCCCCCATACCTAATGGACCTTTTCCGTTAAATCCTGGCACAATACACTACCTCCCGACTCAGTAGTTTGTAAAGCTAACAGCAGCCCCTGCCCTGTCCTCCGCGTCCTTGGACCTGTCCGGCTCCCCGGCCGCCACCACGGCAACAATATCCGTTACCTTGACCTTTTCCCTGACCTTGACAGTTACCATGTCCTTGGCTCTGTCCGGCACCAGTTCCACACGGACCTAAACGCCTGCCTGCTCCCGGACCCCGGCCTTGTGGCCCGGTTCCATCTCTCCTCGGCATTTTTACATACCTCCATAATTTGATAAAACTTAAAGCCAGTGACCTTCTACATCTGCCTCTTCCGCTTCTGTCAGCATACCTTTTTTAAATCTTTCCAGGGTATCTGCTACAGTGCCATCGGCACCGGTAAACAACTTAATGCCTGCAACGCTTAATGTCCGAAAAGCCTTTGGTCCACAGTGTCCGGTGATTACAGCTTCCACTCCCTGGCGGCTGACTATTTCCGCCGATTGAATACCGGCACCCTGAGCAGCGTTCAAATTTTGATCATTACTCACTGCGTGGTAATCACCCGTATCTGTATCTACCACGACAAACCAGTTGCACCGGCCAAATCTAATATCTACCTTGCTTTCAACGGTTTGTCCCTGAGCGGAAATTGCTATTTTCAGCTTTAAACACCTTCTTTCGTTTTGTTTTCAACCGATAGATAGTCGCGTTCAATAATAAGTTATGGTCGTTATTTCATTACTATTATACGAAAAAAAAGTTTAACCTGTCAATTATATTGTGGCATAGATTTTAAGGATTATAAATTATTTATTCTAAATAACATCAATAAATATTTTTAAATATCTGAGGCATCAGGCACAAGACGAATTATTAGTTATCCATCCAATTTACCCTTTTGGGTGGATTTAACCATTGATTCAATCTCTTCCTTGTGTTCTGGAAGGATCCGCATAATCCAGTCTATAACAGCTTTATCGAAAGCCTCCACAGCCATACAAGAACAATGTAATTTTTGTTCAGGTAAACCGTTTAAAGCTTTAACAACGTCCTGGTCGTTTACATCTAAGGCTTCCATAATCGGCTTGCCTTTAACCAGTTCGCTAAAAACGCTGGACGTGGCAATAGCTGCCGGGCAGCCATGCACTTCATATTTTATATCTTTTAATTGATCGCCGTCGACTTTAATGTATATCTTTACATAATCACTGCATGAGGGATTACCCGCCATTCCAATTCCGTCAGCATTCTCAATTTTTCCAACGTTGCTCGGATTCATAAAATGATTCATTAATACCTCATTATCATAGACGCTGATTTCCATAATTTTGTACCCCCCTTGGTTGTGGTCACTAGCTCATAAATATTATAGATCCCATCTGTATAGATAATCAATAATCATATCGAATATTCTTAAGTTATAATATATAATATTTTTACATAAACAAAACCAATATTAATTTAATGATAATTCGATTATAGTCATATTATCTAAAGCTACATTTTTAAAATAAATAAATAATCCTTTTATAATTATTTGAAAATATATTATAAAATATTTACAATATATATTTATATATATATAATAAACTTATAAATTATATTTATAGGTGGTGATGATTAAATGCCTACCTGGGATGACGACAAACCAATGCTAAATATTGGTATAGTAGCACAACTACTTGTAGTTCACCCTGAAACGCTCCGTATATGGGAGAAAAATAAATTGATTAATCCAGCAAGAAAAAATAAGCAAAGACTTTATTCAAATAATAATTTAAAAAGGTTAAAGTTTATCCATAATCTAATTAATGTTAAAGGACTTAATATTGCAGGCGTGCAACAGGTCATTGCTATGTATTCCTGCTGGAAAACTAAAAGTTGCATAGATAGTCAAACCAGGAATAAAAGTGAGGCAGTAAACAAGTTTAAACCTTGTTGGAAGGAAAACGAATCATATTGCGTAGTGGTTCAGGATCAGGCGGATATTTGTAATGATTGTAAATATTATCAGAAAAGTTAAGTAATCTTTTTATGAATAATATGCAATATCCCATCCTTATCTGTTTGATCGGGGGTTGAAAAAATGAGCAAGGTAGAGATCACTCCTGACGCCAGAAAATATATTCTCCAAAAAACTGATACGATCACAATAATTATTAGAACGACAGGAAGTTGAGCCTGCTGCCCCAGTGAGCCTGCCGTGCTTGTAGGCTTAACGCCCGAAACCCGGAGTTTTAACAAAGTGATTGTAGGCGGGATTAATGTTTATATTTTTAAAGGAGCAGTTGCTGGGCCGGAAGGGATCAATATTTCCCTGAGCGGTTTTTGGATATGGATTAAGTTTATACCGCGCACTCTCTCTGCGGGGTTCGGGGAAACACGTTTATGTCCCTATCCGTCAAATTATAATGCTCCCATAGGATGGGACACAAAATTTAAAAGTAAATTATACTAGTTAAAAGCGAAACAATTATTCTGCAGAATTTAAAACAAGGTCGTCCTAGAGGTACTGTAAAGACCTCCACTATCAATGAAATTGCCGCTAAATACGGTACAATTCAAAGGCCATCCACCTCTGGAAAATCGAGTTTTTTATTAGCCCTGACAAGTTTAGATGCGTAATTGGCTTATAAAACAGAGCCAGGATACATTATTTACATGTTATCCTGGCTCTGGGCTACTCCCTGCTTATCGTTTAGATAAACAAATTGACGTTGGAGTCCTCAGCTTCACCCAGATAATAACCAACACCGCCGATTTTTACACCAGGCAGCAATTCTTCCGGTTTTAAACCCATGACATCCATGGACATTTGGCAGGCCACAAGTTCAATGCCGCTTTCGATAGCCGCCTCAATTAATTCTTCTAAAGACGGAACATTTTTATTTTTCATCACGGCTTTCATCATCATTGTTCCCAAACCCATCATATTCATTTTTGACAGTTTCAGTTTTTTGCTGCCCCGGGGCATCATCATCCCAAACATCTTATCCATAAAGCCTTTTTCAACAGCCGGCTGATTGTGCTTTCTGATAATATTCAGCCCCCAAAAGGTGAAAAACATGGTAACCTTTTTACCCATGGTGGCGGCACCGTTGGCGATGATGAAAGAGGCTAAGGCTTTATCCAAATCTCCGCTGAAGACAACCAGGGTCTTGTTATCTCTAACCCGGGTCATTTCAGGGGCGGCACTAATTAATTCTGCTCCGGTCTTTTTTATATAAGCTGTTATCAGGGCTCCTTCTTTATTTAGTTCAACTAACTCGTTATTGGTGCGTTGGCACCAGGCCTTGATATCTTCATAAAACCCCGGGTCAGATGCTGTTATTTTCAAAATTTCACCGATCGCCATGTCGTCGATGCAATTTTTCACTTGCATCAGGGGACCAGGGCAACATAGCCCACAGGCGTCTAAAACTCTCGTATAATTATTCATCGCTTTAAGTACGCTCGATTCCGCATCGGTATCCTTTGTCGAAATGCCGGAAGGTTTAAAATTGGCCAGCATAAAACTTTCGTATCCCCCTGTCAGGTTTTTAACTTTATAGCCCTTTTGGCTCAAAACACTAGCTGCGATATAACCTCGCAGACCGACCTTGCAATATAGCCAAATCTCTTTATCCTTCGAGAATTCACTAATTCTATCTCTGATAGAGTCTACCGGAATGTGCACGGCGCCTTCGATGTGTCCATTCTTGTATTCCTCTTCTGTTCTTACATCTACCAGCTGAACCCGGTTTAAATCGATTGTATTCATGTCTCTCGGCAGGACGACTTCCATCCTCCCGCGTAAGACGTTTTCCGCCACATAACCAGCCATGTTAACCGGGTCCTTTGCCGAGGAATAGGGGGGAGCATATGCCAATTCCAGCTCGGTTAAGTCAGTGACCGTACCCCGCAGCCTAATCACTGTGGCGATATCATCAATTCGCTTATCCACCCCCTCATAACCAAAGGCCTGGGCTCCGAGAATTTTCCCTTCACTGTCGAAGATTAACTTGATGGACAGCGGAGCGGCACCCGGGTAGTAGGCGGCATGAGCATTGGGATGAACATAAATAACGTGAAAAGGGATGCCTGAATTGGCTAAAGTCCGTTCATTGCTACCGGTACAGGCGCCGGTTAAACTAAAAATTTTAATTATGCTGGTGCCTTGCGTCCCCTTGTAAGTGGACGCTATGCCACAGATATTGTCAGCGGCAATTCTGCCTTGTTTGTTAGCTGGTCCGGCCAGGGGAATGGTGGTCTTTTGTCCGTTGACGAAATCCACTGTCTCTATCGCGTCTCCTACAGCGTAAATATTATTTATGCTGGTCTGCAGCTTGTCATTAACGACGATATGACCTTTAGGACCTAATTCAATGCCGGAATCCTTGATAAAGCCGGTATCAGGGGTAACTCCTATTGCCAATATAATTAGATCTGCCTCAAGCCTTTTCTCACTTTTTAAGGCAACTTCGACGATACCGTTTCGATCGCTAAACCCGGTAACGCTATCACCTAAGACCAGGGCAATCCCATGCTCTTGCAGTTCTTTTTCGGCCCTGGTGACCATATCGGAATCAAAGGGGGCCAGGATATGGGGAGCCGCTTCGACTATTGTAACGGCAATGCCCTTTTCGGTTAAATTCTCTGCCACTTCAACTCCGACAAAGCCGCCACCAACGACAACCGCTTTTTTTACCAGCTTTCGCTCAATGAAATCTTTTATATTATCGGTATCCGGGATGTTGCGCAAGGTAAAAATGCCGGGATGTTCAATGCCAGGAATTTTGGGCCGAATAGCTTTGGCGCCGGGAGACAGAACTAAAAAGTCGTAGGTTTCGTCATAAACGCCCCGCGTCTCGCTAGCTACTTTGACAGAGTTGTTTTTCGCATCAATACCAATGACTTCACTGTTTACTCTAATGTCAATGTTAAACCTGGCGTGCATCGCTTCCGGCGTTTGCACCAGTAGCTTATTTCTCTCTTGGATAGCGCCGCCGATGTAATAAGGCAGACCACAGTTAGCGAAAGAAATAAATTCCCCTCGTTCAAAGAGAATGATTTCTGCTTCTTCATCTAGTCTTCTTAACCTGGCGGCGGCTGAAGCGCCACCGGCAACTCCACCAACAATGAGGATTTTCTTAGTCATTTTTTTGCTCCTCCTCAGGAAATAAAATGTTAATCAATTGTTTAACTGTATCGTTATTAATTCTGTAACCAATTTCCACCCCGTTCCTTTTACCAACAATCACTTTAGCGGCGCGAAGCTTTTGAACATGCTGCGATATGGTTGATTGAGGCAACTTCAAGCAGGTTTGCATATAGGTGACATTGCATTGCCCTTTGTCCAGCAGTCCACGGATAATGCACAATCTTACGGGATGAGCAATAACCTTTAATAATTCGGCTGTTTCAAAATATATTTCAAAGTCATTATGCATTAATGCCTTCCTCCCATAATACCACTATATTAATATATTACGATATTACGATAAATGATTCAATATTAATAAAAAACTTTAGGCAAACAAAAGTATAATTTCCTGGCGACAAAAAAGAGGCCTTCCGGCCTCCTTTTTCATGTAATCGATTATCCTGTTCTTGAATTGAATAGCTTATTAGGTCCAGGATAATTCTTTGTCATTTGTTTGTTTGAAGAGGATTACTTTCTATAATTTTTTCTACTTCTTCATATCCCGGCGGAAATGCGAAGTTGTAACGCGCGGGAAGCGCAAAAACGTATCCGGTGTTACGGCCAAGTTCTTTTGGCCCGACAGGTGCCGCACCAATGTGGAATTTTCCCTGCTGAAGTGAGCTCCACTGGTCAAGAGTGAATATCATTATGGGGATATCCTGCCGCCGGTTTTCAGGATTCCATTGAGGATGCCTGATGGAAATCATCGGGCCAGTTTCAACAATCTCACTACTTCCAATAGCGAGACCCTCCCATTTGTCGGTTACAATCGAATAATCTTTCCAAGTTACCGGTAATGAAAAACTAAAATCATATTGGGTATTTCTGTATACAATTGAGTCTGCCGCCGCCTCATTGCTTACATCGTTTTGCTGCGGTTGCTGAGTATCGTTGCCCACATTTTTGCAACCAAACAGTGAAACACCCAATAATATGATAAATGCCAATAAAAATGTTTTTTTCATTGTTACCTCTTTAGATATTTTCTTATCTAAATATTAGGCTATAAAAAATAAATAAAAGTTCCTTCTCCGTTAAAAATTTTTAGAGCACCTAGAGGCACAAAGATTTAATACACAAACCAATTGGAATTTAACTCAACTTTCTCAGATAAAAAAGTGACTTAAAGCCTTGATATTCCTGATATTTTAGCGATAAAGAAGCCAAAACACCCCAAACTTTTGGTAAAATAGAATTGACAAAAAACCACTCCACCAAA
>NZ_JAKOAV010000045.1 GCF_029478095.1 Pelotomaculum isophthalicicum JI
CCTTATAGCATCAAATATTTATACAATAATGGTAGATATTGACTTAAAATTAGAAATTGCTGGTAAATATGTTTTAGCGTATATTTTCGTTAAAATGTTGGCGGTACCCCATCTATAACCGTATATTTTACATTTATCTCGGACGTACCCTAAATAGAATGCCCCACCGAAAGGCAGGGCATTCCATGTAGGTTAAATGTGTTGCATACACTGTCAAAAATACGAATGGAAATCTTATTTACTGCTACTCGCTGTGCTGTTGTCAGAGCCCCATTATTAACTACACTCTATATACACCTACACTAAATTAATCATTTGCTTGTTCAATTAATATAAGTAGATCCTGCATTAGTTTATAATCATTTTCCAACTTCTTAAGCTCATCCTTATATTTTTGTAAATCTGCTAGACATTTTTGCCTTAGTCCACTAAACTGAATAGGGCACCATTTCAAAAATTCTATTTTGTCTTTGTAATCAGATATTATTAAATTTAACTCTCTCATTCTTTTTATTGGATTTTCCAGTTCTTCTCTAATTTGTTTTGCCCACCTATCTAAAAAAGTTTCACTTATAGGTTCGAATACATTATTAAATTTACCTTCTAAAAATTTATTATCACGATCTTTTGAAATAATCATATATTTAACACATCCCCTATTTATGTTATATTTCTCTGGAAATTAAAACTTAAACTGCAGGAAAACTTAATAATTCATATAAATCATAAATCTAACTAAAACGGCTAGTAACCTGTCTAAATATTAACAGGTAATCCCAATTTCAACTACATGTTGACATTACAGCATCAGAAACATCAACATATTGTGGTGTTTACATTGCATAATGTAATTCTCGGACAACCTCCTAGCAGGTCACTTAACTCAACCACTACTAAAAGCAAAGCGGACGAGATGGTATGCATCGTGTCTCTGAGAGGGGTTAAAATAGCGTTTATCACCTTGCTTATATCTCCCTTATCTTGTTCTGTGTATCTTCTGTCTGTCCTAAAAAGAAACCGGATCAAAAAGGAGCTTGCCGAGGAGTACGCCTAAGTTACCTGGGAGGGTGCTGTCACGCAGCGGCAGCTTGCGTATTATTATAAGGAGAATGAACAATCCCAACAGGAGTAACTTGCGACAAATCCATTTATTGGAACCGCCTTAAAAGTTATTTCCAACACTAAATATCTTCTTTATTGCATACTGTATTCCACACGATAGTCCCTTCCTTTCCCTTGAGTATAAAAAAACCTTTCCATTAACGGAAAGGTAATATAAAGCGGTAATAAAAAACGTCTTCCGGAGGAAGACATTTTATTACTAACTAGACAGAAAGGCTCTGCCGCTATTGTCTCCTTTCCATAAGGGAGGCATGACCGTTTCCCGCCACACCCAGCGGCCTGTTTGCCGTGAGATATATCCTTTAGGCAAAAAGGCTCGGAGAAATTTTCAATTCTTTACTTTTCCTTGGAACAATTATAATCATAGAATAAATTACATGTCAACCGATATTTTAAGAGTTATATATTTTAAGAGTTAAATGATATTTTAAGAGTTAATAGATAAAAAAATTCTCCTAACAGACTCTCAAAATAATAGAGCCAATTGCATAATGCAGAAAAGCTTGCGGAACAGTCAGGATTGGTGCTATGGGATTCCAAAGAATTACCCAAATATAAAGAGATTTATAAGAATTAACTCTATTACATCTAAAAAAGGGCAAAAATATCTCGCGGACCCAAACAACTATAAACCCTCGTTCCACCAATTGCTTACGCAGCCTTTTGCTCTTTTTGCTTTCGAATCTGTATGATTGTCCCGGCAAGAAATGTAATAAGGCAAATCGTTACATCTGTGAATGCCTTTTCAATTCCTCTTTTAGTCAACCGGTCCATGTTGAGGTGCCCTTTAAGTACGGAGAATAGCCTCTCAATGGAACTGCGTTTACCATAAAGTTCATTCCTGGTCCGGCTGCCGCGGTGTGGACTGCAAAACAGCCTGGGGTTATCCTTGATCGATATTCTTTTAATATAACCGTAGGAGCTTTCGCAGCAGCATTCATTCTGGCACGTCACATCTTGACCGCATTTTCTGGGACAACGGAACTTGTTGATAAGTTTTTTATAATCTGTTCCGTAGTAAGCCATCGAGTGTCCTGCAGGACAATAGGGAGTACCGTCATCTGTGAAACCTTGTAAAATCTTCTGATGGCCACGGTGGTTTAGCTTGATAATTGCCTGACCGTCCTGGTCAAGCGCCTGGCTGTATATGAAAGCAGCGTCATAACCGGCATCCATAAGATAATAAGAAGGATTACAGCCTAGGAGAGTGTTGTAAAAACCCTATTTTTTTAAGCCAATAATCTTTTTTAAATTTTTTACAGTCAGAATGTAGGTATATACTGGTAATTACTGTTTAAATTTTGTATTTTGTGGCTTAATTCAAGGTTTTATAACCCTTACTTCCTTTTATTTCCTTTCTCTAGGGCAGAATAATCCTATATAACTGCAGACAGAGGTGCTGTGGTAATGTTTGTTAATACCTCGGGGTTGCTGATCTCATGTTGACGTTGTTCCATTATTAACTAAATCATTTTAATCTGCCGCTTTTCCATCTCTTCTCTGTTTTGGCCTGTACCATAAGCCATATCACACAGAACCTTGTCCGGCTTTCGCTCTTCGGGCTATTCGTCCACTAACGGGGCGGCTGCTTCGGAATCATGAATATTACCTGGTGTGACTTCGATTTCGGTTATAAAGTTATTATCGGTTTCTATGGCAGTGTGAGTTTTGTAACCATCAAATTTGCGGGCGCTGGATTTGCGGCCGTGTCTCATCTGTGGATCGGAGGTGGAAATAATACGATCTTTTGCCACCCCTTGCTTGATTTTAACTGTCTCGTCTGCTTGTTGCTCTATATCCTGAACGGCCACTATGGCCAAAACATCTTTTAATTCCTGCTCTTTCGGGGTAAGTCTCAGTTTTTCTGCTGTTTCAATTACCTGCAAGGCATCCTGGTATAGTTCATTTAGCAATTTGTTGCGCTCATTGGGATCTTCCCAGTTAATTTTGGGCTTGGTTCTGGTATTATAGTCAATATTTAATGGGTTTGACAGCAGTGTGTTTATGTCTACTCGTTTACCAAGGGCTTTTAGCAATCTACTGATGGCCAGGCGTATTAAGGTGTAGGTATCCTGTACCGCACCGGCTCCCAGTACATAGGTTGAGTCCATTATTTGTTTGGCGCAATTGCCGGGGAGTAACCCCTTGGTTATTGCTGCATTCAATATTTCTTCAAAAGCAGTGCGTTCTTTCTTATGCAATAACAACCTTGCCCGGAATCTGGAAAGGGCGCTGTAGTTAAAACCGGATTCTGCGATGGAAATACCCAAAGCTACCTTCCAGCGCAAGTCGTAACGGGCGCGGTTTTCTGCTTCCCGGTCGGAAACTTTATCATAAAATTGTAGTAAAAGCACTTTAATTAAACGGCTGGGTGGTATAGAGGGCCGTCCGGAAAAGGAATATGCATCGGCAAACAATTCATCTCTAAAAATCTCGTTTGCCTGAGATAAACCGTAATACAGGCTATTTTCCGAGACTATAGGTTTTTGCTCCCATGTTTGCAACACATCTATATCCGTGAACTTGATTTGATTCTTTTTACGGCCCAGCATCCTAAATTACCACCTTATATCTTTTTATATCTTAAGATTTCGCCAAACTGCTGGTGATTTCCTGCTTAAGGGCTGGTCTTTATTAAATTTTATGGGCATTTTGTAGGCTTTTTAATGGAGTTTTGCAACACTCTCCTAGAACATCCTTGTGGAAATCACAGGCTTCCTTCATTAATTTCGGAATAATTTCCTTGTTTACATCCGAACAGTTTGCCGGAGCCACCCTGGCAGCAATGGGCGCGGGACCATTAACTGTGTTTACAGCTGCAAGATGCAATTTATAGCCGTAAAACATTTCGTCTTCTCCGGCGGAGGCGGTACGATGTCCAAAAGAAGCACCTGTTGTGCTTTCCTTGGAAGGTTTTTCATGGGCCGGTAGATCAGTACTGTCAATCAATACCTGACCGGTGGAACCAGTTAAAGTGAGAAATTTAGCCGACAGCTTCTCACAAATACTGTTTAGTGCCTCCTGGAGTTGCAAGCTGGTCATTTTAGTTTCAAAACGGGAGAAAGTACTCTCAGATGGAACCCTTTTTGATATCTTGAAACCGCACCAATATGCCAGTTGCGGTGAGTATGACAAACAGGTAACCAAAGATTTTGTAGCTGTTAGCCCCATTAATTTTTTTAAGACAAGAGTCCTGAATATAGCTGATTTTTCAGCGCCTCATAGCCTTTATATCGAAAATGTTTTTCAATCGGGTTGCAATCAATCATGGAAAGTATTTGATAAATTTTATCGTCTTCATTGAAGTTTTCCACAAAAATTTCGAAGGGAAAAAGCACGCCATCTAGAACATACATAATCGGGGTTTCACCTCGCTTGTGGTGTTTTTTGTGGTAATTAACATTTCTACAAGCTTTTAGGTGAAACCTCTTTATTTTTCTATTATTAATACATTTTTCTACATTCTTATGGTGGGTAAATCATATTTTTAAGACTCTGGAACCCTTATATATCAAGGGCTTGAAATTATGCAATTAGCTCTCAACGAGATAATAAATTTTATTAAAGGGCTGTACACGATACTTTTTTTAGTTCATAATTAGGATATGAGCACTTTATCAACCCACATTAAAGAAAATCCGACCCAGCCTGTACATGCTACTTTTGTTCTTTTACTGATTGTCCAACTGTCAGGCAAAGGGATAGCATGATAGATCGTCTCACCGCAGAAAAGCAACAGTTGGCGGAGGATAATGAGCGCCTAAGGGCCTTGCTCAACAAGCGCAATAGCACCATTTTTGGACGTTCCTCTGAAAAGCAGCCACAAGTTGCAAGTGTTCAACAAACAGATGATCACGACGGTGATATTGATCATGCGCGAACTCAAGACAAGAAGCGGGGCGCTAGATCCGGCCACAAGGGCCACGGACGCCATATCCCTAATCTCCCGGAGATCGAAGTAATCCATGAACTCCCGGATGATCAGCTTGTTTGCCCTATCTGCGGGAAACCCCGAAAGATCACCAACCTCTATGAAGTCTCTTACGAGATAGACTATGAAATAAAGTTCGTACGCAAGAAGCATTTACGACGGAAGGCCATCAGCACCTGCACCTGCCCCGTCTGCAGAACTGTCACTGCCGACAAACCGCCGCAGGTCATACCCAAGGGAAAATTCTCCAACGCCTTTCTAGCCCATATCCTGGTCATGAAATTCTTTTTTCAGATCCCCCTGCACCGGATAGCCATGATCGTGTCGATGCAGGGATTGGCCATCAGCGAGGGCACCCTGACCGGCATGTTCCAGAAGCTGGTGCCGCTCTTGAAGCCCCTCTATCTCTTGCTGGCGGAAGTCAACCGCAACGAAGAGCACTGGCATGCCGACGAAACCGGCTGGATGCACTTTGTCCAGGCACCTGACAAGCAAGGCCGGCACTGGTGGCCGTGGGTCTTTGTCTCTCCCATGACTGTGGTGTTCATCCTTGATCCGTCCCGCTCAAGCAGTGTCCCCCGGAAACATTTTAGCGAGAATGCCAGGGGCATCATCAACTGTGACAGGTTCTCTGCCTACGCCAAACTGGCAACTCTCATCAAGGGGTTGGTGAGAGCGCTCTGCTGGTCCCACTTCCGCCGGGATTTCATTGATGCCGGTAAATCCCTGACCTGCCTGAAAGCCTGGGCGGATCTCTGGGTGGCTAGGATTGCCGACATATACCGCCTTAACCATGAGCGGCTCGCTGTCCTGGGTGCCCCGGAGTTATTCCACGCCGCTCAATTGCGACTGGAAAGCGCCCTGGAATTAATGCTGAAGTCGATTCACAGTGAACTGGAAGCCCCCAAACTGCACTGGCAGCAGCAGAAGGTGTTAAACAGTGCCCTGAAGAACTGGGATGGGCTGACTGTCTTTGTCAACAACCCCCTCATTCCCATGGACAACAATCTGGCCTTATCCACAGGAATATATAATCCTCAGGATTTGCAGAAAACCCTTGTTATCAGCGGAGTTTCTGCCTGAATCCTGAGGATTATGTTTTTTACCTAAGACCACACAGTTTGGCCATTTCCTCTTCAGAGCCAACCCAAAGTGGTTTTTCATCTCTAGTCTTGGGAGCTTCAAGAGAGTCCATCGCTTCGCGCATCATGGCTAAAGAAGGCTTTGCATATACCCGGGTAGTATCGAGAAAAGCGTGGCCCAGTATCCTGGAGACAAGCGCAAGTTCAACTCCATTCTGGTACAGATTTGTAGCCCTTGTTCGCCGCAGCATATGGGGATACACATGTAGGGGTATATCAGGACAGAATTCTCTGGCTTTGTCTGCATACTGCTGTATGAACCGTTCCACATTGCCCTCCGACATTTTCCCTGCCCTGCCTTTAATAATTGTATAGAAAAGCAGATTGGTATCCGGGTTGTCTCTTGAGCGATAAGTTAGATCCTACTTTATGTTATGAATCCCGAGGTCATCAGGAAGCTATGGCCCGGCTTAAGCTCATGATAAAGCACCGCCATCTAGGCGTACTAACCGGTGAAGCAGGCAGCGGCAAATCAATGCTTATCAGGCACTTGTTCAGCACCTTGGAAAGCGCTGTCTATTTACCGATTTATCTCAGCATGAGGCGTCTTACTCCCCGGGATTTTTACGGGGCATTACTTAGTCGGGTCGGTGTAGAACCGGTGTATTTACTCGCAAAAGCCCGCCAGCCTTGGGACGAGGCTCTTCATGCCCGCACCACTCAGGGTGGAAAAGTGATAATTCCAGAGCATATTGAAAGCCAGGCTATTTTGAACCCTGAATGGCAAAACACAAGAGAATATATACCCCGCTCAAAGAGACCTGTATGGGTTGCAGTTGGTCTAGTGGGGCAACTTCTAATTAGAGATGATGGAACGTGCCGGGTGAATGGCTATTGTAAACCCAATAATGAAGGCATTGCAACAGCTTCCAGTATTGGATACATTATAAAGGCACAAAAACCTCGGTTGACTTTTGTGCCTTTATCTTTTAGAATAAATCGTCATCTTCACCGTTTCCCTCAGGTAAATGCCCATATTCTTGTAAGAACATCTGTAGGAGCTGGCTCTGCCGCGATGTAAACATTGGATCTTCTTCATATCCAAAGTAACATGTGTTACCCGGAGACTCAAGCTGTTCTTCCAGCGTTTCTCTCAACGTTGCGGTGCCTACAATCGCGATAACTATTTTATCGGCATTTAGCAACTGATAAACTCCTTCGCAGTTAGGCACTTTAGCAACATTTTCTTCATTAAATTCCAGCCAGCTATCCGGCGGCGCAGGCACTTCATTGAACAACAACCGCAGATCGCAGCGCAGGCACCTGTTCGCCTCACCGACAGCCATATCTTCAGTCATATTTAATTCTACTTCAGAAAACTTAGCTAGTACCACTTCCTCAGCCAGGCAAGGCGCAGTCCTATTAGCTGAATTCCAAGGCCGCTTGGCCTGGCCGGGACGCTTCAAACTAGCAAATCCCGGCATATTACCGATAAATAAATCAGGTTTTTCTCTTTTAACGATTTCTTCCTCAACCTCGCCATCTCCACCAAGCGCCATATCAATGTATTTTGCAGCTTTCCTGCCATCGCCAATAGCTTCAGTCACTGACTTGGGACCTCTCACAGCATCGCCGCCGGCATATATTCCTTGTATACTGGTACACGCATTTTCCTTGTCGACAACAATTAAGCCTCGCTCAATCTCTAATCCCAACTCACTAAGATAATCTGTCTGTACCTCCTGACCAATTGCGCTGATCAACATATCGGCTTTCATAACGAAATTGGAATCTTCTACAGGCACAGGGCGCCTGCGCCCGCTGGCATCAACATCTCCCAATTCCATGCGCTGACATTCTAATTCCGCAATCTTGCCGTCATTCCCTAATACTCTCACTGGTGCAGTCAGGAAGTCAAAAATAACTCCCTCACTCTCTGCTTCCAAAATCTCCTCCTCTAAGGCCGGCATTTCTTCTTTACTGCGACGGTAGATTACATGGACTTCCTGAGCGCCCAGTCTCAGCGCGGTACGCGCGCTATCCATGGCCACATTTCCGCCGCCGACAACCAGCACGATCTTGCCGTTCAGCACCTGCGCGCTGCCTAATTTAACGTCACGGAGCATGCTGATACCTGAAACTACGCCATCCATTTCCTCTCCAGGTATTCCCAGTTTCTGATCGTTATGTGCGCCGATCGCAAAATATACTATATCATAACTTCTTCTTTTCAGCTCATTCAGTGTAATATCTTTCCCGAAGCGGGTATTTGTTTTTATCACAACGCCCATATCTTCGATTATCTTTATTTCCTTCGCCAGCACATCCTTGGGCAGCCGGTAATCCGGAATACCGACAGCCATCATCCCACCCGCCACAGGCAACGCTTCAAACACAGTGACATCATGGCCCATCCTGGCTAAATAATACGCGCAGGTCAAGCCGGCAGGCCCCGCTCCGATAACCGCCACATTCCGCCCGGTCGGCAGTGCGGCATTAAGCTGTTTGCGCCACCAGCCGGAATCTTCATCGGCCACAAATCTTTTCAGCCTACAAATTGAAACAGATTCATTAATTCTACCCCTGCGGCAACTTTCCTCACACGGGTGAAAACATACCCTTCCCAGGCTAGCCGGAAATGGTGTTTTTTCCCGGAGCACACCCAATGCCTCATCAAACTTTTCTTCCGCAATGTACCTGACATACGCAGGCACGTCAATACCAGCCGGACAACTGCTGCGGCACGGCACTATTGTAGCTTCATTTGCCTTACCGGACATATCCTTGTCAGTAAGCGCGCCGGTCGGGCATACCTCGACGCATGCCGTACAAAAACGGCAGCCGGACTCAGCTAATGTCCCTTCCTTAGGCATCACGACTGTCCGGCCTTTTATCTCAGCAAGCTGCAATGCGTCCACGCCACGCACGTCACGGCAAACACGCAGGCAGCGCTGACACCCGATACACAGGTTTAAATCACGGGCTATCAGCGGCTCATCACTAATAACGGGCAAATCTAGATATTGATACCGCCCGGTATCGGATTTAATACCTACATAATTAGCAACCCTCTGGAGTTCGCAATTGCCCAGATTAGGACAGCAACGTTCTTTTTCAGCCACACCGCTGGAGCACTGAGACCTGCTGCACCCTTCCCGCTGGGCGCACGTCAGGCAGCTATGCGGGTGGCCGGCCATAATGGCCGCAAGCTTATCCCGGCGGTAGTCTTTAACTTTGCTTGTACCGGTGAGGACAACCATGCCTGCCTCTGCTTTAACTTCACACGCCTGGACCAGATCATCCCGGCCTGCCAGTTCCACCGCACACAGCCCGCAAACACCGCCGGGCGGCACGTCAGGATGGGAGCAGAGGGCGGGGATATAAATCCCCGCCCCGCGGGCCGCCTCCAACAGGGTGACTCCAGGCTCGACTTCCACCGGATTGCCGTCAATAGTTAGTTTAATCATATCCATTGCCTATTTTCCCACCTTGTAAGTTTATCCGCCTACCAGGAGTGTTTTATGGCCCCTTTGCCGCACGCCGCGACACAGGGCATCGCGTTCCGCCTGCCATCGGTCGGCAGGCACGGGGCGCAGGTATACTTGATTTTTTTCCGGTGTTCCTTTACCATTTCAATTACTTCATCCTCGTAATCGTCTTCTATTACAGCGAAGACCGACTCCGGGCAAGCCGCCACGCAAGGCTTGTCAGCGCATTCCGCGCACATATCCGTATTGATGCTTACGTAGAACTCGCCGCCGCCGTCTTTAAAACCGTAATTGGCAATCACCCCGACTTCACCTCTCACAAATATGTCATGATTACTTTTTCTTGCCTTTTTCCACCAACGCCTTGGCAAACAGGGCGGCGCCCACCGCGCCGGCAAGTTGGGTGTCAATCTTCGGTGCCAGGGCTTTCATGTTCAGCAGCTTTTCCAGGCGGGTAACCACACCCGCGTTCTTGGCGATCCCGCCGGTGATAGCGAAATCAGGTGTGACGCCGTTCCGTTCAAGCAGCGACACAACCCGCTGCGCCATGGCCAGGCAGTACGCGGCAAGCACTCTTTCCGTAGTCCAGCCGGCGCGGAGCAGTCCGGTCGCCTCAGCCTTGGCGAAAACCACGCAGGTGCTGCTGACCGGCGGCGGCTCCTCGTCGACTTTCAGGGACATATCGCCGACTTCGTTAATGGAAACCGACAGCAGGTTGGCGAACACTTCCATGCCGCGACCGGTGCCGGCGGCGCACTTGTCGTTCATCAAAAACGACTGCACCTTGCCTTTGTCGTCAATAGTAATCGCCTTGCAGTCCTGGCCGCCCATATCCAGAACGGTGCGCACCGTCGGGCCGTACATGAAGTTGGCGCCCCTGGCGTGGCAGGCAATCTCGGTAACGGCCTTGTTGGCCATCGGCACGTTGACCCGGCCGTAACCCGTGCCGACAGTGTAATGGATATCATCAACAGCCAAGCCGGTGCCTTCAACAGCCCAGTTGAACGCGTTCCAGGCGCTGTCCGGACTGTTCGAGCCGGTGCGCATGTTCGCGTAAGCGTAAAGCTGGCCGTCGCACATAATCACAGCTTGCGAGCTGACGGAACCCACGTCGACACCCGCGGTGATAATCTTCGCCTTTTTCCAGTCCAGATCGGGGTTGGTCCATCTAGACTCGGTCCAACGCCAATATTCTTTTTGTTCTGCCACAATGTTTACCCCCATTCGTTAAAATATTGTTAACTAATCAACCCGCTTAAGGCTACTCGGCCGCAAGCAGAGCCGCTCCAATAGCGGAAACGTACTCGGGATCATCCAGCACAGTCGCCTTCAGTCCGTCCAGGCCGTTTTCCAGACACTTAACGAAACCAACGTTCCGCGCGACTCCGCCAACCATCACCAGTTCCTTTTCCACACCGACGCGGCGGGCCATCGAAACAACCCGGCCCGAGATAGCGTCATGCACAGCCTTGGAGATATCTTCCTTGGATGTTTTCTGGTGAACCAGCGACACCACTTCAGACTCGGCGAACACAACACACTGGGCGTTCATCGGGATGCTCTTGTCTGATTTCAGGGCAAGCGGCCCCATTTCTTCGAGGGGCACTTCCAGCGCGCGGGCCATTGATTCAGTAAAGGAACCGGCGCCGGCCGCGCACTTCTCGTTAACGGCGAAGTCGGCAATTTTGCCCGCGTCATTCAGTCTGATCGCCCGGCCTTCTTCCGCGCCCACGTCTATCACAGTCCTCCCCGCGGGGAACAGCGCATACGCGCCCTTGGCGTCCGCGCTGACCACGGTTACAGTATCATTGGCGAATTTGGCTTCAACAGCCCCGGCACCTGTGGCCAACACTTTCTGCACATCTCCCTTGGCGATGCCGGCTTCCGAAACAGCCTTGGCATAAGCTTCGTCAGCCGCACCCGCCGGGTCAAAACCTGTGGCAGCCATTGCCTTCGACACAATTTTGCCGTCCTTTACGACAACCACCTTAGTATACTTGTTACCTACGTCAACTCCGGCCGTAATCATTTCATTACCTCCTGCCTATTTTAATTTCTTATCATTCCAGCAACCCTTAGTAATCCTTCTTCAGGCCAAGGGTCTCCATGAACGCGTCGATCCGGGCCATCGTGGCGACTTCGTCAAATTCACGCTCGTCACCCATGTTGCCCTCGAAGGTCATTACAGGAACACCGGCCTTCAAGAGGCCAAGGCGGTTTTCCGCAATCCCCAGGCTCAGACCTTCGCAGCCGCGGTTGTAGTGGAGCATTACGCCGTCAAGCTTCCATTCCTTGGCAATTCTAGACATCATTCTGGTTTTATACTTCGGATGATAGAAGTGCTGGAATTCGGGCTTGCTCAGGTTCCAGTCGGCATTAACATAGGCGGCCTGCTCGCGGGTCTTGATTTCAACGCCCTTTTCCCACGGCAGGGTGCGGCCGCCCCAGGTGCCGTCTTCTTTAACTTCCCAGATACCCATTAAGCCGAAGGTATAAAGTGAGCCGATCGACACCACGCCGTACCGTTCCAGGTAACGGAAGACTTTCAGGAAGCCCCACGGCGGCTGGGTATCGGACATAATCCGGGCTTTTTCATTCGGTACGGCGGCGATGCCGCGCGCCACCCGGTCTTTAACATCTTCATACACTTCTTTAAGCACGGGAGTAATACGCTTGTTGGCCTTGCACAGGGTGTTGAGAACATAAAGGGAGTACATGGTTTTTTCATCAATCGGTGCCGGCACGGCTTTGTTCAAGGCGCAGATATCGGCCCAGAGCGAGGTATTGACGCACTCGGTCTTGACCGCTTCGATAAACTTCTCGTCGTCAAACTTCCGGCCGGTGGTCTTTTCCAGCCATTCGGCGGCTTCAAGCATCTGGTCGGCAACATACTTGACCGCGTGGGGTTTTATTTTTACGTCCGTGCCCGGCATAAACGGGCCGGCCGCAACGTCGATGCAGGTCATCGGAATCTGCGGCTCATGGTCGACAATTACTTGATACCACTTGGCATGGCTGCAGCAGATATGGTCCTGGTAAATAAAGTCCGGAATGGGATAATCGCCGCCCCAGGGATAAGTGCCCTTAGTCAGGACGGAGCCCCAGTAGATCCGCATATACGCGCACAGGTCACGCGCATAGCCGTATTTCTCAGTGGTCATCATGCATTTCATGGCGATGTCTTTGTTAAAAGCGCAAGAAGCGCCGTACGGCTCACTGGTAATGGAAAAAACATCGTCGCCCAGGCCGTAAGTGAGAGCATCCAGCGCCCAGGCCCCGCCTGCCCAGCGGATGCCGCCCTTGGCGTGGCAATCACGGTAATCCAGGTAAAAATCTTCCCTTGCTTGTTTTGCAAGACCCCAGGTCTTCAGGGGTTCAGTCGGGTACAATTGACCTTTTGACATGCCCATACCTCCATTTATCAAAAGTTTCTTAGAATAAATAACCGTCTGCGATTAATTAAGATTGCCGCCGGTTAAGCTCTAGAACAGATCTTCCTGCCTGAGCATTTCCAGGAACGCGTCTACGCGGATGCGGAACGGCCCCAGGGGAACAGTGACGTCGAACTCAAGGAACAGGGTGGGAATGCCGGCTGCCTCAAACGCTTTGCGGAACGCGGGAATATCCAGTTCGTGCGGGTCGCAGAACTTTTGCTGAACAATAATGGCGCCTTCCACGCCCCATTGTTTCGCCATATCGAGAGCCCAGACCAGCCGGTCGCGCGGCTGCGCCCAGTCTTTGGTGGGACACGGCGGGCGTTCGCAATAACGCGCGGCGAGAGCGGCGTACCGGTCTTCTTGAGGCACTACCTGGTTCCAGAAATAACGGGAGCCGGTGCAGTGATCCTCCATCACGAAAGTCGCGCCGCAGATTGTTTCCACCATATTGATGAAAGCGATGTCGTCGTCTTCACTGCCGATAATCATCAGGCGGTTGCCCGTTTCACGGTCAATCTTGCGGGTTTTCAATTCGTTAAGAGCTTCTTCAAGCAGCTTGTTGACTTCGCGCTTGTCGCCGAATTGGCAGGCCAGCACCATGTAAATCGCTTCCTGACCGGTAATCGGCGGGTTCTCGGCTTTCCGCAGATCCCAAACTTGCCGCAGCAGTCTGCGGGTGGTGTTCAGGATTTCGATCCCTTTGTCAATGTCCTCCGGAAGGATGGTTTTGCCGGTCCACGCCTCAATGGCATTTTTGAAATCAATCAGTTCCTGACGCAGGAAGGGCTTCGCTCCAGCATTAGTGACCCTGTGCGGCATGGGCAGATAATAGCTGAAGCCAACCGGTATGTGCAGATCCCAGCTGGTATACGCCTGGCGGACATGCAGACAGGACTGGGCAATCATAATCCCGTCAAGGTAGTCATACCGCCCCTTCAGGCCTTGGGCCAGGACGTCGCGGCAGAACGGGCAGTACATCCCGAAGATGTGCGGCTCGGTCACATTCTGGGGTTCGTGGCTGCCCAGAATACGCACGGGGATGATGTCAGCAGCGTACATGATTTCCTCGGGTGCGTAAGTGCAAAAGTACCCGATCATTTTGCTGCCCGTCTTCTCCTTCCACTCCTTTTGATACTTGTGCCGGTTTTCATAGATGTCCTTAAAAACTTCCATTCCCATTACTTCATCCTCCTCCATATTAAATTTCCTTGATACCATACCGGTGCGCCTGTAAATAACCGCGTCCGACAGAATTAGGACATGGCTATTCTCAAATAAATCATAATGAAACGGCCAAATAAAAAAAATCGCTAGAAAGGATGGAAAAAGTATAATAATGAAACGGTAAAGTGTTACATCTTAGAGATTGCCTTCGTACTCCTTGGACGGGCGGTAAAACACACGGCATAAACTGTGCAGGAAGGGAGAAGGGTTAAATAATATAATGTATTAAGGTTAATTCTTAGGAGTTTTGCCCCGTACCCCTTTTGATGGACAGCAAAAGTAAATTAAAATGCTGGTTGACATGCAATTTATTCTGTGATTATAATTGTTCTAAAGAAAAACTAAGAATTGAAAACTTCTCCGAGCCTTTTTGCCTAAAGGATATATCTCATGGCAAGCTGGCCGCAGGGTATGGCGGGAAACGGCCATGCCTCCCTTATGGAAAGGAGACAATAAGCAGCAGAGCCGTTAGGATCTGTAAGTGATTATTACGTCTTCCTCTGGAAGACATTTTATTATCGCTTGTTATTAGCCCTTTCCGTTTAAGGAAAGGTTTTTTATTGATTAAGGAAATTATGCTTTTCTTGATTTGTGGATAAGTGTCCTTTGGGCATAATCTAGCGGCAATTTTTAGGCTTTATTCAAAGAACGAGCGAGTCAGAGGAAAAGTAAGGGAACTGCTTGAGGCACAAAGCGTCGAGTTTAACTGAACCCGAGGGAGATTGAGCTTATCGTTGGGTGGTGATTAAATTTAGCACGGCCAACAACAATCTTGAAAATCCTGAACTGCTCATGGTGTGCAAAATCAGTACTAACTTCAACAACATTAAAAAAATATGTCCAGCCATAAAGGAAGCTTTAAGCTTTTCCGTTGACTCGTTTGAATTTGCGCACGCGGGGTTGATTTTGTATGTCAGCAACAAACAAACCGTCTGCTTGCAGGTTTCAAGAAAAGGCTTGTGTGAAAAAATGCCGTCCGTAGGCTCTTATTACAACAAATATACGGACAAGTCCGGCGCGAGTCATAATCCTACGGAAACAATGGATTCATTACAACCTTCATCTTTTACCACAATACCTATCATTCTGCGGGCCTGCGACCCCGCCAGCAAAATGGAAATCGGCGTTTTTAAATCCTCACCCGCGACAGTGCAGAGTTATCTAAACAAAGCCACTTCTCTTGGTATTCATATTGTCAACATTATTCAAGATTCCGTTTTCGGCGGGCAAAAAGACCGGAATTTAAGGAAACTGTCTGTTCTGTTGGAGACAGTTTGCACAATCAGTTCAACCCTGAACTTAAACCAGATCCTGCACATAGTTTCCCAGATCACTGCTGATCTTTTCAACGCCCGCTGCGCTATTTTCCTATTAAACGAAACCGATCAGACAATTATACCGGCTGTCGGCGTGGGCAGCTTTGACAAAGAACTCAAAAAGAAATTCAGAGTGCAAAAAGGTCTCGCCCCATACCCGGCGTTTATCAAGGCGATAAGAGAACAACAGCCGGTGGTGTTAACCCCGGACAATATCGAAAGCGGTCTCCCCCTGGAAATCATTAATAATTTTTCTTACGCAAGAGTGCTCCTAATTCCGCTTATTTCTAAAAACAGCGCGCTCGGGATCATGCAGGTGGACCGGTTGGCTCATGACAAGCAATTTGACCAGGAAGAAGTGACCATATTTTCCGCAATCGCCAAAGCAACTTCAATTGCCATGGAAAATACCAAGCTTGTGGACACCCTGGCCAAAAAAGAAAAACTCTTGCAACAGCTTTTGGAAAAGTTGATTTGCATCCAGGAAGATGAGCGCAAAAGAGTCGCGTCGGAAATCCACGACGGGGCCATCCAGGCCCTGCTGGGAATCTGGTATCGTATTCAGTTGCTTGCCATATCCACCGGCAGCGATGATCCTAATAAAAACGAACTAATCAAAATACAAGGCTTGCTTGGACAGCAAATTCAGGAAATACGCAGAATCGTTTACAACCTGAGGCCGGTGATGCTCGACACTTACGGGCTTGGCCCCGCGCTTCAGGCTCTTGTCCGCACGCTGCAGGAAGAGAGCCAGATAGATTTTGAACTGGTAATGGAAAACCAAATACTATCGCTGCCGGCTAATGTTGAATTGACGCTTTACCGTATCGTCCAGGAACTCCTGGCAAATATAATCAAACATTCTCAGGCCACCAGGGTCCAGGTTACCCTGGTTAACGGCGAGGATAACACCGTGCTTGTGGTCAAGGACAACGGCACCGGTTTCAATTTAACGCCTCCCAGCCGGGACGATCCGTACGGAAACCTGGGATTAGCCAATATCCGGGAGCGGCTCACCCTGTTGGGAGGAACTTTTAAAATAGAATCCCAGCTCGGCTGGGGTACGACAGTTACAGTCCAGGTACCTACTCAGCTTGCCAACTAGGGGGTGTTACAGTGTCCAGTATTAAGCTGCTGATTGTCGATGATCATCCAATGATCCGGGAAGGCCTGGTCGCAATGTTGAGGCCTAGACAGGATATCAACATTATCGGCTGCTGCTCGAACGCTGAAGACGCATTGGAATTCGTCACGCGCAACGTCCCGGATGTTGTTCTGATGGACATTAAAATGCAAAAAATGAACGGCATTGAAGCCACTCGTAAAATTACCTCCCTTGTGCCCGGAATAAAAGTAATTATGCTAACCATATTCGAAGACGCGGAGTCGGTCAGGCTTTCCCTGCAAGCCGGGGCGACTGGGTATATATTAAAGCAAGCGTCACAAGAAAAGCTTATGGAAAGCGTTCACCAGGCTTATCGCGGTGAAACGGTAATTGACCCGGCATTAATCGATCAACTAGTTAAGGACTATATCCGGATAGCCCAAGGTTCTTTTAATTTATCAGGCATACTAACAAAAGATGACAACAAAAATCTTACTCGGAGAGAAGATGAGATTCTCAAATACTTAAGCCAGGGCTTGTCAAACAAGGAAATATCGATAATGACCAACGTGGCCGTGGACACGGTAAAAACTCACCTCCACAGTATTTACCGTAAAATGGGCGTCAATAGCCGTTCCCAGGCCATTTCGGAAATTGTCAGGCAAAGAGGCAAATTTAATATCTAGAAATTTTTATTATCTAAAATGTATCCAGTTTACTTATCACTCGAATGCTTGAGTAATTAGGAAAAAACAGGCTATAAACCAATTAGGATATATTCAGAGATGGATGAGAACCGAACCGAGCTAAGGAAGGTAGAGATATTTAGAGATGGGAAGATTGGGTATGCTACAACGGAAGTTGAGTTCGGGGGTTCTGGCTTGTCAGAATACCCACTGCCTGAGATAGAGGAAATTGCTTTAGATGCTCAGTTTAGACCACTTAAGATATCTAAGGAAGAATTTGAGAAGGTTTGGACTGAAAAGATATTGTCGAATAAGTAGGATATTATACCA